>NZ_VLJQ01000060.1:0-58303 GCF_007829375.1 Nocardioides sp. J9
TCTCCGGGGTGGTGCTGGCAGACTTCATGTCAGCCTCCTCGCTGCTAGACCCAGTGGGGAGGCACCCTCGTCTTGGTGCCGGGACGCATCTGTCTGTCAGCTCACTGATCGGCGCTCCCAGCCAGCCATCCGGTCGGCCTTGGCGCACAGCCCTGTCGACGATCACGGCGTCCCGGGTGACCGCCGGGCCCTGCAGAACTCATCGTGGACCTCAAGGGGTCGAGCGAGCAGGGCAGTGACCCGACGGCACCTGGGGTGCATCAGCGGCCCGTCCAGGACCGCCGACACGAGGAAGGTAGTCCAGTGAGCGACACCGTCCTGCTCCGTGACGCCGACGAGGTGCTGCTCGGCTTCACCACCGCGCTCCGCGCCGCCGGGGTCACGGTGACCCAGGACCGCACCCGCACCTACCTCGACGCCGTCGCCCTCGTCGGCATCGCCGACCGCGACGCCACCCGCGCCGCCGGCCGGGCCACGCTGTGCGCGACCCGCGAGGACGTCGAGCGGCACGACCGGGTCTTCGACGCGTGGTTCCACCGCGACAACACGCAGCCGACGCTGCAGCCGCGGGCAGCGCAGGCCCGGCCCGGGGCCGGGTTGCTGCCCGACGACCTCGGCGAGGGTGCCGGCGCCGCCGACGACGACCCGCTGCGCGCGGCGGCCAGCGCCGCGGAGGTGCTGCGCCACCGCGACGTCGCGACGCTCGACCCGGCGGAGCAGGCGCTGCTCGCGTCGATGTTCTCCTCCTTGCCGGTCCGCCTGCCGGCGCGACCGACCCCTCGTCGTACCCCGCACCGCAGGGGTGACGTCGACGCCTCCCGCACGCTGCGGGCCAGCCTGCGCCGGATGGGGGAGCCGGCGCGGATCCACCACCGCCGTCGCGCCCGCCGGACCCGGCGGGTGGTGCTGCTGGTCGACGTGTCCGGCTCGATGAGCGGGTACGCCGACGCGCTGCTGCGCCTCGCGCACCGGGTCACCGCCGCGGGGCGGGCCGGCGACGTCGAGACCTTCACGCTCGGCACCCGGCTCACCCGGATCACCCGCCCGCTCGGGCTGCGCGACCCCGACCGCGCGCTCGCCGCAGCAGGCGACGTCGTCCCGGACTGGTCGGGTGGCACCCGGCTCGGCGAGACGCTGCAGGCGTTCCTCGACCGGCACGGGCAGCGCGGGATGGCGCGCGGTGCGGCGGTCGTCGTGCTCAGCGACGGCTGGGAGCGCGGCGGGGTCGAGCTGCTCGGCGAGCAGGCCGCCCGCCTGCACCGCCTCGCCCACACCGTCGTGTGGGTCAACCCGCACCGCGGCAAGGAGGGCTACGCCCCGGTGCAGCAGGGCATCGTCGCCGTCCTGCCGCACGTCGACCACTTCCTCGCCGGCCATTCGCTGGCGACGTTCGCCGAGCTCACGGAGGTGCTGGCCGGTGCGTGAGGTCCTGCCACAGCTGCTCGCCTGGTGGGAGGCGGGCGAGACCGTCGGCATGGGGACGGTCGTCGCGACGTTCCGCTCCGCCCCGCGCCCGCCCGGCGCGTCGATGCTGGTCGGCCCGGACGCCTCGGCGGTCGGCTCGGTCTCCGGCGGCTGCGTCGAGGGCGCCGTCTACGAGCTCGCCCAGGAGGTCGCGTCCTCCGGCACGCCCGTGCTGCAGCGCTACGGCGTCTCCGACGACGACGCGTTCGCCGTCGGCCTGACCTGCGGCGGCATCCTCGACGTGTTCGTCGAGAAGGTGGACCGCAAGACCTTCCCCGACCTCGGTGAGATCGCCGCCGACATCGAGGCCGGCCGCCCCGTCGCCGTCGCCACCGTCGTCGAGCACCCCGACCCGTCGTACGTCGGCCGCCGCACGACCATCCGCCCCGAGCCGGTCGTCCATGGCGAAGAGCACCGCGACACGCCGCCGGACGGTGCTCCTCGTCAGGGACCGTCCCTCGGCAGCGCCCGGATCGACGACGCGGTGCGGGACGACGCGCTGGGGCTGCTGGCGGCCGGGCACAGCGGGACGCTGTCCTACGGGCCGGACGGCGAGCGTCGCGGCGAGGGGATGCGCGTGTTCGTGTGGGCGTTCGCGCCGCCACCGCGGATGCTGGTCTTCGGTGCGATCGACTTCGCGGCCGCCGTGGCGCGGGTCGGCGGCTTCCTGGGCTACCGGGTGACGGTGTGCGACGCGCGGCCGGTGTTCGCGACGACCAGCCGCTTCCCCGGCGCCGACGAGGTCGTCGTCGACTGGCCGCACCGCTACCTGGCCGCCGAGCAGGAGGCCGGCCGCATCGACGGGCGCACGGTGATCACGGTGCTCACGCACGACCCCAAGTTCGACGTCCCCCTGCTGGAGGTGGCGCTGCGCCTGCCGGAGGTGGGGTACGTCGGCGCGATGGGCTCGCGGCGCACCCACGACGACCGGCTCGAGCGGCTGCGCGAGGCCGGCCTGGGCGAGGACGAGCTGGCCCGCCTGCACAGCCCGATCGGGCTCGACCTCGGCGCCCGCACGCCGGAGGAGACGGCGATCAGCATCGCCGCGGAGGTCGTCGCCGGCAAGCCGCTCGCGGTCAGGGAGGGGCGCATCCNCGAGGACGAGCTGGCCCGCCTGCACAGCCCGATCGGGCTCGACCTCGGCGCCCGCACGCCGGAGGAGACGGCGATCAGCATCGCCGCGGAGGTCGGCAGCGGCAAGCCGCTCGCGGTCAGGGAGGGGCGCATCCACGGCTGAGGGCCGCCCGGGCACCCGGCTCCCGGCTACCTCCGAAGGGAGTGATTGCCGTCACACGCCGGGGGTAGGGTGCGCCCATGGACGAGCTCCTCGAACGGCGGAGGGCGGCGCTCTCTGCCTGGACCACTTTCGTCGAGCTGGGCGACGGGGCCGCGCCGCTGGTCCGCCCCGAGATCCGCGACAGCTGGGAGCGCTCGCGCCCGGCCGTGCCGAAGGACGTCGGCGAGGCCCCGCTGGCGGACGAGTCCGAGACCCGCTCCTTCTGGGAGGGCTCCCCGCTGCAGGTCGGCGTCGCCCGTGTCGAGGAGGAGCTGCGTCGCACGGCCGAGGACGGCGACCTGGTGCTAGCGGTGACCGACCCGGACACCCGCGTGCTGTGGACGTACGGCGGCCGGGTGATGCGCCGCCGCGCGGAGAGCGTGAACTTCGTGGCCGGCGGCCGCTGGGACGACCAGTCCGTCGGCACGAACGCGCTCGACCTCGCCAACCGGCTCGAGCGGCCCTCGATGGTGTTCAGCGCCGAGCACTACGCGCCGATGGTGCACAACTGGGTGTGCTGGGCGGCGCCGCTGCACGACCCCGTCACCGGCGCCAAGCTCGGCGTCCTCGACATCTCCACGACCTGGGACCGCACCCACCCGATCGGCCTCGCGACCGCCCGCGTGCTCGCCCGCCTCGTCGAGCAGGCGATGCCGCGCTCGAACCACTACCTCGACCCCGCCGCCCCCGCCGCGGCCGCCGACGACGTCGCCGAGCCCGGCCTCGTGCTGCGCCTGCTCGGCAAGGCCGAGGCCACCGTCGACGGCCAGCGCCTGCTGCTCAACCGCCGCCAGACCGAGATCCTCGCCCTGCTCGCGCTGCACCCCGACGGCCTCTCGCTCGACCAGCTCCACGCGATGCTCTACGGCGACCACGCCGTCACCCTCTCCACGCTGAAGGCCGAGGTCTCCCACCTGCGCCACGCGCTCGCCGGCCAGCTCGCCTCGCGGCCCTACCGCCTGTTGATGCCCATCACCACCGACGTCGACCACGTGCTCGCCCTGCTCCGCCGCGGCGACGTGGCGGCCGCGGTCGCGGCCTACGGCGGCGACCTGCTGCCCGGCACGGAGAGCCCGGCCCTGGTCGAGATGGGCGAGTACGTCGCCGTCGCGGTCCGCGAGGCGCTGCTGGCCGACCCGCAGCCGGACGCGGTCCTCGACTACGCCGAGCTGGCGCCGTACGACACCGCGGTGCCGGAGGCCTGTCTCGCCCACCTCGAGCGGTCCGGACGCGCGGACCACCCCTCCATCCCGCTGCTCAAGGCGCGGCTGGCCGTCGCCGACGCGTAGCCGACGCGCAGCCGACGGAGCGACCCGCAGGCCGCGCCCTCGCGCCCGGCGCCCGCCGCAACCTTCGGCCAACCTTGGCTCCCTAGCGTGAGCCGCGTCACAGGTCCCTCGCGCTCAAGGGAGAGTCATGGCCCGGATCAACCTCACCGTCGACGGCCAGAAGGTCGCCGACGACGTCGAACCCCGCATGCTCCTCGTGCACTACCTCCGCGAGAAGCTCGGCAAGACCGGCACGGTCGTCGGTTGCGACACCAGCAACTGCGGTGCGTGCACGGTCCACCTCAACGGCAGGAGCGTGAAGTCCTGCAACGTGCTGGCCGTCCAGGCGGACGGCGGCGAGGTCACCACGATCGAGGGGCTGGCCGGCGAGGACGGCCAGCTGCACAAGGTCCAGGAGGCCTTCCGCGAGTGCCACGGCCTGCAGTGCGGCTTCTGCACGCCCGGGATGATCATGCAGACCGTCGACCTGCTCAACGAGAACCCCAGCCCCTCCGAGGAGGCGATCCGGCTCGGGCTCGAGGGCAACCTCTGCCGGTGCACCGGCTAMCACAACATCGTCCGCGCCGTGCAGCACGCCGCCGGCACGGCCACGGGTACGACGGAGGGGGCATCGGCATGACCGCGACCCAGGAGCCCACGACCGGGCAGGAGATCGGTCGCGACCGGCGACGCAAGGAGGACCAGCGCCTCATCACCGGCCGGACGCGGTGGACCGACAACATCACGCTGCCGGGGATGCTGCACCTGGCGATGGTGCGCAGCCCGTTCCCGCACGCGCGGATCACCGGCATCAACACCGAGGCCGCCAGGCAGGCGACCAACGTCGTCGCCGTCTACACCGGCGCCGACCTGGGGGAGGCGCAGGGCGCGTGCATCAACGCGTGGCCGGTCACCACCGACCAGGTCACCCCGCCGCACGTGCCGATGCCGACCGACCGGGTCGCGTTCGCCGGGGAGACCGTCGCCGTCGTCGTCGCCCGCAGCGCGGCTGAGGCCCGTGACGCGGCCGAGCTGGTCGAGGTCGACTACGAGGAGCTGCCCGCCGCGCTGGACCTCAAGGAGGCGGCCGCGGCCCACGAGACCGGGGGCGCGCTCGCGCACCCCGACCTCGGCACCAACGTCACCGCGGTGTGGAAGTTCGACTCCGCCGAGGCCGGCACCGGCGGCGACGTGGAGCAGGCGATCAGCGAGGCCCGCGCCAACGGCATCGTCATCGAGCGGGAGTACCGCCAGCAGCGGCTGATCCCCGCGTTCATGGAGCCGCGCAGCGTCGTGGTGGACCCGACCGGCGAGCAGATCACCATCTGGTCGGCCACCCAGATCCCGCACATCCTGCGCTTCGCCCTCGCCGCCACCACCGGCGTGCCCGAGTCGAAGATCCGGGTGATCGCGCCCGACGTCGGCGGCGGCTTCGGCGGCAAGCTCCAGCAGACGCCGGAGGAGATGATCGCGTTCGCGGTCGCGCGCAGGCTCGGCAAGCCGGTGAAGTTCACCGAGACCCGCAGCGAGTCCCTGCTCACCGCGCACCACGGCCGCGACCAGTGGCAGCGGCTCACCCTCGCAGCGACGAAGGAGGGCAAGGTCACCGGCCTCAAGGTCGACCTGCTCGCCGACCTCGGCGCCTACGTCGCCATCGTCGGCGGCGGTGTCCCGGTGCTCGGGGCCTTCATGTTCAACGCGATCTACAAGTTCCCCGCCTACCAGTTCCAGACGACGAACGTCCTGACCAACAAGACCTGGACCGACGCCTACCGCGGCGCCGGCCGGCCCGAGGCGACGTTCGCGATCGAGCGGCTCATGGACGAGCTCGCCGCCGAGGTCGGCAAGGACCCCCTCGAGGTCCGCGAGATGAACTGGATCAGGCACGAGGAGTTCCCGTTCACCACCGTCGCCGGGCTCGAGTACGACTCCGGCAACTACGAGGCCGCCACCGCGCGGGCCCGGGAGATGCTCGGGTACGACGAGCTGCGGGCCGAGCAGGCCGAGCGCCGCGCCCGCGGTGACAAGGTCCAGCTCGGGATCGGCGTCTCGACCTTCACCGAGATGTGCGGCCTGGCGCCCTCCCGGGTGCTCGGCCAGCTCAACTACGGCGCAGGCGGCTGGGAGCATGCCGAGGTGCGGATGCTCCCGACCGGCAAGGTCGAGGTCGTCACCGGTGCCACCGCCCACGGGCAGGGGCACGAGACGGCGTTCAGCCAGATCGTGGCCGACCGCCTCGGCGTACCGTTCGAGGACGTCGAGGTCCTGCACGGTGACACCCAGATCTCGCACAAGGGCCTCGACACCTACGGCTCGCGCAGCCTCGTCGTCGGCGGCGAGGCGCTGGTCCGGGCCGCCGACAAGGTCATCGAGAAGGCGAAGCCGATCGCGGCGCACCTGCTCGAGGCCTCCGCCGACGACCTCGAGTTCAACGGCGGCAGGTTCACCGTCCGCGGCACCGACCAGGGCATGGCGATCACGGAGATCGCGACCGCCGTGTTCGCCGCGCACAACCTGCCGGACGGGGTGGAGGCCTCGCTCGACTCCGAGGCGACCTACGACCCGGTGAACTTCAACTACCCCCACGGCACGCACCTGTGTGCGGCGGAGGTCGACACCGAGACCGGGCAGGTGAAGCTGCGCAAGTACGTCTGCTGCGACGACATCGGCGTGGTCATCAACCCGCTCATCGTGGCCGGCCAGGTCCACGGCGGGCTGGTGCAGGGCATCGCCCAGGCGCTGTGGGAGGAGGCGGTGTACGACGAGAACGGCACCCTGGTGACCGGCTCGTTCGTCGACTACCTGCTGCCCACCGCGGCCGACACGATCAGCTTCGAGATCGACCACACCACCTCGCCGTCGACCACGAACTCGCTCGGCACCAAGGGCGTCGGCGAGGCCGGGACCATCGCGTCCACGCCGGCGGTGGTGAACGCGATCGTCGACGCGCTGCGGCCGCTGGGCGTCAACGACGTGGCCATGCCGTGCACGCCCGAGCGGGTGTGGCGGGCGATCAACGAGGGCTCGGCCGGTGGCGAGACCACCGGTGCGGCCGCACCGCACTTCGATCCGTCGACGGGCATGTCAGGGACCGTCGACCGCGCGGAAGGAGACGTCCAGTGATTCCCGCAGCCTTCGAGTACGTCGCCCCGACCTCGGTCGAGGAGGCACTGGCCGCGCTCGCCGAGCACGGTGACGACGCCAAGGTCATCGCCGGCGGGCAGAGCCTGCTGCCGGTGCTCCGGATGCGCCTCAACGCCCCGGAGTGGGTGATTGACCTCGGCCGGATCGACAGCCTGCGCGGGGTGCGCGACGGTGGCGACCACCTCGTCATCGGCGCGATGACCACGCACCACGACGTCGGCCAGGACCCGCTGGTGCACGAGCACGCGCTGCTCGTCAGCAAGGCGATCACCCATCTCGCCGACGCGCAGGTGCGTCACCGCGGCACCTTCGGCGGGGCACTCGCGCACGCCGACCCGGCCGGGGACCTCGGCGCACCGGCCCGGGCGCTCGGTGCGACCTTCATGGTGCAGGGGCCCGGCGGGACGCGGGAGGTGCCGGCCGACGACTTCTTCGTCGACCTGTTCGAGACCGCGATCTCCGACGACGAGATCCTCACCGAGGTCCGGGTGCCCAAGCACACGGGCTGGGGGGCGTCGTACGAGAAGTTCGTGCGGATCGCCCACCAGTGGCCGATCGTGGCGGTCGCCGGCGAGTCCGTCGCCCGGATGACCGGCCGCAAGGTCGTGGTCCGCGGGTCGCCGCCGCGGTCCGGCTCGACGGCGACACCATCGCCGAGGCGCGCGTCGGGTTGACCAACATGGGCTCGACGCCGCTGCGCGCCACCGCGGTGGAGCAGGCGCTGGCGGGCCAGCCCGCGACCGAGGAGGGCGTGGCCGCGGCCGCCGCCCTCGCGGCCGAGGGCACCAACCCGCCGAGCGACCTCAACGGCGACGCCGACTACCGGCGCCACCTCGCCACGGTGCTGACCCGGCGGGCCGTGCTGTCGGCGGCAGGCAGGAGCTGAGGGAGTCGTGGACCTCACCCACTCCTTCACCGTCCCCACCGACGTCGACGCGACCTGGTCGCACTTCCAGGACATCGGCGGCCTCGCCGAGTGCTTCCCGGGCGCCCAGGTCACCTCGGTCGGTGAGGACGACGCCGGCAACCCGACCTTCGAGGGCACCTGCAAGGTGAAGCTCGGCCCGATCGCGCTCGTCTACGCCGGCTCCGGCGCGTTCGTCGAGCGCGACGAGGCCGGACGCCGCTTCGTCGTCGAGGCCAAGGGACGCGACAAGAGGGGCAACGGCACGGCGGGCGCCACGGTCACGGTGACCATGGCGCCCGCCGACGCCGGCGCGACGCAGGTGGAGGTGCTGACCGACCTCGCGATCACCGGCAAGCCGGCGCAGTTCGGCCGTGGCGTGATGCAGGACGTCTCCGACAAGCTGCTCGGCCAGTTCGTCGCCTGCCTCGAGCAGCGGCTCTCGGGCGAGCAGGAGCCGGCGGCGGACGACGAGCCCGCGGCGAGGGAGGGGACCGCGGCGCCCGACGCTCCGGCCGCCGGGCCGGCGCCGGCCGTGGACGCCGAGCCACCGACGGTGGCGACGTCCCAGGCGTCCGCGGAGCCGCCACGCGCGACCCCGCGCCCGGTGCCCGACCCGGACGACGACGCGCTCGACCTCGGCTCGGCGCTGCTGCCCGTGCTGCTGCGCAGCTACGGCAAGCAGGCCGCCGCCGCCGTGGGGGCGCTGCTCGTGCTGGCGGTGCTGCGGCGGCTGCTCCGCCGCTCGTAGCACCTCGCGGCGGAGGGCGGCCGCCCCGCGGCCGGCTACCAGGTCTCGGGGCGCGTGTAGTCCTCGTCGCGGAACAGGTCCTGCTCCTCGGAGCGCTGCTCGCGGCCGAGCTCGTTGTTGCGCTCGAGCCGGTCCTGGCGCGGGTCGCCGCCCTGGTCCGGCCGCTCACCCTGCTGCTCCTCGGGCTCCTGCCCCTGGTCGCCGCCTCCCTGTTGCTGCTGCTGCTCCTCGGCCTGCCGCAGCTTCTCCCGCAGCCGCTCGTCGACGTCCTCGGCGTCCTCGGCCTGCTCCTCGCCGCGGCCGGCGTCGGTCGGGCACTCGCCGGCGGCGAGCACGTCGATGCCCTCCTGGTAGGCCGCCGTCGCGCCGTCGAGGTCGCCCTCGCCCTGCCGGGCGTCGCCGATCGCCTCGTGGGCCAGCGACAGGTTGATCCGGACGGTGCACTCGTCGCGCTCCGGCACGTCCTCGAGCGCGGTCCCGTAGGCCGCGACCGCGTCGTCCAGCAGGCCGTCGGCGTGCAACGAGGCGCCCTGGCCGAAGGGGGCGACCCACGGCTCGAACCAGTTGAGGTCGCGGGTCTCGAAGAACTCCGCCGCGGCGCCGTCGTAGTCACCGCGGTCGAAGGCGTCGCGCCCGGCCGCGTTGTGCTGCAACATCAGCGCCACCTTGAGCAGGTAGGCGGCCACGACCAGCGCCGGCAGCGCGCCGGCGACGAGGAGCACCATGCGGCGCCGGGCGTTCGGGTTGGGGCGACGCGTGCGCCTCATCGCGGCTCCTCCTTCAGCGCGTCCTGCGAGCGCCACATCGCCCGCCAGCCGGAGCGCAGCTCGAGCAGCACGAGGCCGAGCAGGAGCAGCCCGAACACCCAGGTCAGGTCGTGCGCGGCCGGCGGGCCGTCGCCGCGCTCGCCCTCGACGTACGACGCGCCGAAGGAGTCGACCACCTCGTCGAGCCCCGGCGTGCTGGTGCGGTGCCAGAAGCCGACGTCGAGCTCGTCGGCGATCGCGCGCAGGTTGTCGAGGTCGGCACGGGAGACCGCAGGACCACCGCTCTCCGGGTCCTCGACGTAGTCCCCGTCGAGGTCGAGGTCGTCCGACGCCGGCATCCTGGCGCCGTCGGTCGTGCCGTAGCCGAGCACGGCGCCGCCGACGATCAGGTCGGCCACCGGCGCGAAGGTCTCCCCGGGGTCGGGGCTGGTGGTGTCCTCGCCGTCGCCGACGTAGACCACGACCCGGCGGCGGTCCGGGCGCCGTTCGGCCGCACGCTCGAGGACCTCGGCGACCTCGGCCGCGGGCCGGGTCGACGAGGAGCCGTTGCCCTCCCGTGGGCGCTCGAGGTCGAGTGTCTCGACCGCGGACAGGTACGCCGACGCGTCGGTCGTGAACGGCAGCGTCAGCCGGCTCTCGGCACCGAAGGTGACGATCCCGAAGCGCGCGCCCGGCACCTCCGTGGCCAGCGCCTCGAGGTCGGCGCGCACGCCCTCGACCCGGGGCCGGCTGCCGCCGTGGTCGAGCGCCGCCATCGACCGGGTGCGGTCGACGACGACGAGCAGGTCGACGTCGGCCAGCTGGGTCGGGACCTGTGCGGTCCCGAAGCCCGGCCGCAGCAGCACCATCACGAAGACGAGCACGATCGCGAGCCGTCGGGCGAGGAGCAGGAGCGTGGCGGTGCGCGGGTTCATGACGCGTCCTCCCGGCGGGCGGCCAGGGCGAGCACGCCCTGCACCGCCCAGACCACGCCGAGCCCGCCGACGCCGACCGCGGCGACCACGGTGCCCAGGCGCGGCCGGTCGAGGACCTGGACGATCGGCGGGCGCTCGATCTCCTTGGCCTCCAGCCGGCCGATCGCCTCGACGACGGTCGCGGCGCTGCCGTCCTGGCCGAGCAGCGAGAACGTGCCGCCGGTGCTGGTCACCGCGTCCCGGAACAGCCGCGCGGCGCTCGGGCGGTCCGCGGTCATCGGGGCGGCGATACCGTGCACCACGACCTCCTCGGAGCGGGCCAGCTCGGCCGCACCCTCGAGGTCGTAGATCCCCTCGCCGATCGGCTCGTTGTCGGAGGCGAGCACGATGGCGCGACTGCGCTCCTGGTCGCGGTTGTCGAAGCGCTGCACGCACGACGCCAGCCCGTCGCCGAGCTGCGACTGCACCGTCCAGTCGATGACGGTGCCGGCGGTGTAGCGGGCGTAGTCGTCGGAGTAGATGCCGCCGGACCCGAACGCCGACTCGGCCTCGGTGAGCTGCTCGAGCACGAACTCGTAGTCGTCGGTGAGCGGGAAGATCGTGATCGCCACGCCGCTCCAGATGGTCAGCCCCACCCGCTCCCCGCGCAGGCCGTCGACGATCGTGCGGAACTCGCGCAGCACCGCGGCGTCGACCTCCGCCATCGAGCCGGACGCGTCGAGGCACAAGATGATGTCGCGGGTCCGGTCCTCGCGCACCAGCGACTGTCGCTCCTGCACCCGCCCGCCCAGCACGATCGCCCCGGCGCAGGCGACCAGCGCGGCGACGGTCAGGCAGGTGCCGATCGCGACCTGGCGGCGCACCAGCGCCTGGTAGCGGGGCAGCGCGCGCAACCGCGCCGCGTGGGCGACGTACGACGCCCCGGTCGACGAGCGGCGGKCCCGGGACCGGGCCCACCACGCCATCAGCACGAGCACGAGCAGCGCGAGCACGGGCACCAGCCATGGCCAGCGGAAGCCGGKCTCGCCGCCGTTCCAGGTCAGGTCCATGTCCACCCCCGTCAGCCCCGTCAGCCCCACGTGCTCACGAGGTCGCGGGACCGGCCGACCGCGTCCTCGAAGGTGGCGAGCGGGTCGGCCGGGTCGGGCGCGAACTCGGGCGGGTACATGAGCTCGATCGCCTCCACCAGCTCACGCGGTGCCCGGTCGCGGAAGTCGGCGAGGGCCATGGTGCGGGCGGGCAGCGTGGAGACGGCGGCGACGTAGGACCGCACGAGCTCGCTGAGCTGCTGGTGCCCCTCGCGCGGGCCCACGTCGCCGGACCGCACGCGGGCGGCGAGGTCGTCGATGAGGGCGAGGTGCTGCTGCTGGGCGTCGGGCACGTCGACGGTTCGGCGCGGCACCGTGGGCACCCGCGGCGGGCGGGTGACCCACCAGGACACGAGGTAGTAGGCGAGGACGAGGACGAGCAGCGCGATGCCGATCCACAGCCACCGGTCGCTGTAGGCGACCGGGCCGGTGAACTCCTCGGGCATCCCCGGGACGTCAGCGGCGGCGGGCATGGCGCTGCCTCTCCAGCAGGCGGAAGACGGCGGTGAGCGCGGTCTCGGTGTCGTGGACCCGCTCGTGGACCACGCCGAGCTGCTCGAGGCGGCGGCGCAGCTGCTGCTCCTCCTCGCGGACCAGGGTCGCCAGCTCGCGGCGCAGCCGCCGGTCGTGGCGCAGCCAGCCGGGCACCTCGGCGGCCGAGTCGACGTCGACCAGCCGGCGGTCGGCGACGGTCGGCAGGGTGGGGTCGAGGTCGCCGATGGTCAGGAGCAGGACCTCGTGCTGGACCGTGAGCCGGCGCAGCAGGTCGGCGGTCCCGTCCGGCACGGTGGTCTCGTCGCAGACGACGACCAGGATCGTGCGGCGGCGCACCGTGCGCACGACGTAGCGCAGCAGTGCGGCGAGGTCGGTGTGTGCCCCGTCCGGGCGGATCGCGCCGTGCACCGTGCCCAGCAGCCGCTCGAGGTGCAGCTCGCCGCCCTTCGGTGGCTCCGCGTGCTGACCGGCCTCGTCGCCGTGCACGAGGCTGACGAGGTCGCCGTGCTGCACGGCGAGCAGGCCCATCACACCGGCGACGAGCACGGCGAGCTCGCGCTTGGAGACCGCCGCGTCGTTCATCGCCGCCATGCTGCGGCCGGTCGAGACGCACAGCAGGACGGTGTGCTTGCGCTCGGCGACGTACCGCTTCACTAGGAGCTGCCGGCTGCGCGCCGACGCCTTCCAGTCGATGTCCTTCACGTCGTCGCCGCGGACGTACTCCCGCAGGTCGTTGAAGTCGATGCCCCGGCCGACGTGGAGCGCGGCGTACTCGCCCTCGAGCAGTCCCCGCACCTTGCGGTGCGCGTGGATCGACAGGCGGGCCTTGATCCGGGGCAGGTGGGCGGGCACGGTCACGGGCTCCGGTCAGGGCGTGGGCACGGCACGGAAGACCGCGTCGATGACGGTCTCGGGGCGCACCCGGTCGGCCAGCGCCTCGAAGGAGAGGTGGATCCGGTGCCGCAGGACGCTGTGCCGCAGCTCGCGGACGTCCTCCGGGATCACGTAGTGGCGACCCTGCACGACCGCCATCGCCCGGGCTGCCTGGAAGAACGCGATCGAGCCGCGCGGGCTGGCGCCGATCTCGACGTAGCCGCCGAGCTCGGGCCCGAGCAGGCCGGTGACGTTGCGGGTGGCCCGGATCAGGGAGACGACGTAGCGGCGGATCGCGGGGTCGACGTACACCCGGCGGGTCAGGCCCTGCAGCTCGACGACCTCGGCGGGGGTGGCGACGGGCGCGACGTCGGTCATGTGCTGGCCCAGCGTGCCGTCGTCGATCCGCTCGAGGACCATCAGCTCGTCCTCCTCGCTCGGGTAGTCGACGATCTCCTTGAGCAGGAAGCGGTCCATCTGGGCGTGGGGGAGGACGTAGGTGCCCTCCTCCTCGATGGGGTTCTGCGTCGCGAGGACCAGGAACGGGTCCGGCAGCGGGTGGATGGTGCCGGCGATCGACGTCTGCCGCTCCTGCATGGCCTCGAGCAACGCCGACTGGGTCTTCGCGCTGGCGCGGTTGATCTCGTCAAGGAGCACGAAGTTGGCGTGCACCGGGCCCAGCTGGGTCTCGAACTCGTGGCGGCGCGGGTCGTAGACCTGGGTGCCGATGATGTCGCTCGGCAGCAGGTCGGGGGTGCACTGGATGCGCGCGAAGCGGGCGCTGACCGCCTGCGCGAGCGTCGACGCGGCGAGCGTCTTGGCCAGGCCCGGGACGCTCTCCAGCAGGGCGTGGCCCTCGGCGAGCAGGGTGACCAGCAGGGCGGTGCGCACCCGGTGCTGGCCGACGACGCGGCTGGAGAAGGCCTCCGAGATGCGTCCGACGAGCTCGGCGGCGCGGGCCAGCTCGGCCTCGGTCAGCGGGACCGTCGAGTCGACGTGGGCGCGCCGCACCGTGCTGCCGCTCGGGTGGGTCGGCGACTCGAAGACGTCGGTCATGCCGCCCAACCTACCCAGCAGGTGTGCGGGATCACCTGCCAGATCGGGGGACCTGCGGGGCGCGCTCCAGCAGGCGGGTACGCAGCGCCTCGTCGCGGCGCAGCCGCTCCAGGTCGCGGCGCCGGCGCTCGGCGACCACGGCGACCAGCACCATCTCCGGCGGCGCGCCCGGCGGCGGCGCCGGCGCGACGTGGGGGAGCACGTCGGCCAGCAGCGTGCGGGCGACCCGGTCGCGGGAGAGCGGGTCCAGCGTGCCGACCCGGTTGAGGAACTGGCGCACCGCCAGCGCGGTGCCGGTGGGCAGCGCGGCGAGGTCGGCCCGACGTGCCCAGGCCCCGAGCGGTGGCGGCATCTCCGGGGGCGGCGGGAGCCGCAGCGGGACGCGGTCGCGCACGACGTAGGTGCCGGCGGCGTAGTCGCCCAGCCGCTTGCCGCGGCTGCTCAGCATGACCGCGAAGAACGCCGGGGCGCCGCTGAGGAAGTAGATCTCGACCACGCCGATCAGCGCGCGCACCAGCGCGTGGTGGAACGAGATCGCCCCGCCGTCGTCGCGCACCGTGCGCAGGCCGAGCGCCAGCTTGCCGATCGAGCGGCCCCGGGTCAGCGTCTCGACGGTCGTGGGCACGCCGAGCAGGGCGACGATGGTCGCCAGCACGACCGCCGCACCCACCGCGGCCTCGTCGCGGAGCTGGAGTGCGGAGACCACCAGGACGATGTAGAGCACGACGAACGACACGATGGTGACCAGCACGTCGATCACGCCGCTGGCCAGCCGCAGGCCGAGGGAGGCGGCGGGCAGGTCGAGCGCGACGCCCTCGCCGGTGACGAGGTCGTCGGCGGTGACGGTGGCGAAGTCGGGTGCGGACATCGGGCACAGCCTAGGAGACCCGCGGGTGGGTGCCGGGCGGGCGCCGGGTGGGCGCCGGGTGGATGGTGCGGACCACGTGGCCGGGGACCGTAGGCTGCACCCGTGCCGCGCATCGACCTCGACGCCTACGTCGCGGCCCACTCGCACTCGTGGGCCCGCCTGGAGCAGCTGGTGCGCCAGCGCCGGCGGACCGGCGCGGAGGCCGACGAGCTCGTCGACCGCTACCAGCAGGTCGCGACCCACCTGTCCGTCGTACGCACGTCGGCGCCGGACGCCCAGCTCGTCGCCTACCTGTCGTCGCTGCTGGGCCGGGCCCGGATCGCGATGCTGGCCGCCCGGGTGCCCAGCTGGCGCGGGGTGCTGCACTTCTTCACCGACCGGTTCCCGGCCGCGCTCTACCGGCTGCGCTGGTGGTGGCTGGCGTGCCTGGCCGGCAACGTCGTCGTCACCGGCGTGATGATGGCCTGGCTGGCCGGCAACCCGTCGGTCGAGCAGAACCTCCTCGACCCGCAGCAGGTCGAGCAGCTGGTCAACAGCGACTTCGAGAGCTACTACAGCGAGAACGCCGCCGGCGCCTTCGCCACCCACGTGTGGCTCAACAACACCTGGGTGTCCGGGCTGTGCATCGCGCTGGGCATCCTCGGCCTGCCGGTGATCTGGCTGCTCTTCCAGAACATCGCGAACCTCGCCATCGTCGGCTCGCTGATGATCCGCCACGACCGCGGCGAGGTGTTCTGGGGCCTGATCATCCCGCACGGCCTGCTCGAGCTCACCTGCGTCTTCGTCGCCGGCGGCGTCGGCCTGCGCCTGTTCTGGTCGTGGGTCGAGCCCCGCGACCTCAGCCGCGCCGCCTCGCTGGCCCGCGAGGGCCGCACCGCGGTCACCGTGGCCCTCGGCCTCGGCGTGGTGCTCGCGATCAGCGGGGTGATCGAGGCCTTCGTGACTCCCTCCCCGCTGCCGACCTGGGCCCGCATCGCGATCGGCATCCTCGCCGAGGTCGTCTTCCTCGCCTACGTCTTCGTCGTCGGCCGCGCCGCGGTGGCGCGCGGAGCGACCGGGGACCTGGGGGCCGAGCTGCTCGAGGACCGGGTCGCCACCCAGGGCTGAGCTTCCTGCCCGTTCCTGCTGGTTCCTGGCCGTTGCAAAGGTCAGGAAGTGCGGGAATCACCGCCTGGGTGGTGATTCTCGGGACGGGTGGGGCTGGTGGGGTCGTGGCGTGCGGGGCCGGGTGAGCGTCGTACCTGGTGGCCGCTTCTGGGACTTGTTGGCTGCTGCAGGAGTCAACAAGTTCGGGAATCGCCGCCGGAGCGGTGATTCCTGTGACCGCCCAGCCCTCCCGCGCCCTACAGCAACCCCTGCGCCTTCAGGTGCAGGTAGTGGTCGGCCAGCGCCGGGGGGAGCTGGGCGGCGTCGGCGTCGACGACGTCCACCCCGAGGCGGGCGAGCACCTCCTCCATCCGGGCCCGCCGCTCGAGCTCGTGCTCGGCGGCGGCGGCGTCGTAGACGGCGTCGGCGGTCGGGCGGTCGGTGGCCGAGACGTCGGCGAGGTGGCCGAGCTCGGGGTCGCGGACCGAGGCGAGGACGACGCGGTGGTGGCGGGTCAGGGCCGGCAGGACCGGGAGGAGGCCGTCGGCGATGGCGGACGGCTCGAGCGCGGTGAGCAGGACGACGAGGGCGCGCTGGCGGCCGAACTCCTGGACGCCGCCGGCCAGTGCGTCCCAGTCGGCCTCGACGAGCGTGGGCTCGAGGTCGGCCATCTGCTCCTGCAGGCGGGCGGCGACGTCGCGGACGCCGTGGACGCGCTGGCGGGCGCGGACGCGGCGGTCGCCGGCCAGGAAGTCGATCCGGTCGCCGGCGCGCGAGGCGAGGGCGCCGAGGAGGAGGGCGGCGTCCATCGCGGCGTCGAGGCGCGGCATGCCGTCGGCGACGTCCTCGTCGACGGAGCGGGCGACGCGGCCGGCGGAGGTGCGGGAGGTGTCGAGGACGATCACCACCCGCCGGTCCCGCTCGGGCTGCCAGGTGCGCACGACCACGTGCGGGGCGCGGGCGGAGGCGCGCCAGTCGATGGAGCGGACGTCGTCACCGCGGACGTACTCCCGCAGCGAGTCGAACTCGGTGCCCTGCCCCCGCACGCGTACGGCGGCGCGCCCGTCGAGGTCGCGCAGCCGCGCCAGCCGGGACGGCAGGTGCTTGCGGGACTCGAAGGGCGGCAGGGCGCGCACGGTGCCGGGGACGTCGTAGGTCCGCTGCCGGGCGGCGAGGCCGAGCGGTCCCCAGGTCCGCACCGTCACCCCGGCGGCGTGCAGGTCGCCGCGGCGGCGGGGGAGGAGCGGGGTGGTGAGCCGGCGCGACTCACCGGCGCGCAGGTGGAAGCGGTGCCGGTTGTCGGTGGCGCCGGCCGACGGCTGCCAGGCGTCACGCACCTGGACCCGGCCGCTGCGGGTGGCGGSGRCSCSCMGSCCSGCGGKSGCGGGGTCGCCGAGGCGGACCGTGCCCGGCTGGCGGCGGGTGAGCGTGACCGACGCCGGCGCCGGTGCGACGGCGAGGTCGATGCCGACGAGCAGCAGCACCCCGAGCAGCCACAGCCACACGGTGCTGCCCTCGGGGCGCAGCACGACCGCCACCAGCCCCAGCAGGAGCAGCAGCGGCACGCGCCCGGAGATCGCCATGTCGACCCCGGTGGCTCAGCGCGGGACGGGCACGGAGGCGATGGCCGAGGCCAGCACCTGCGCGACGTCGACACCCTCGAGCTCGGCCTCGGGCCGCAGCCCGAGCCGGTGGACGAGGGTGGCCTGGGCGAGGGCCTTGACGTCGTCGGGCGTCACGAAGTCGCGGCCCGAGAGCCACGCCCACGCCCGGGCGGCGCGCAGCAGCGCGGTCGCGCCGCGGGGGCTGACGCCGAGCGACAGGCTCGGCGACTGGCGGGTGGCGCGCGCGACGTCGACGATGTACGCCGCCACCTCGGGCGAGACCTGCACGGTGCGCACGGCTGCCTGGGCGGCCTCGATGTCCTCACCGCTGGCGACCGCGGTGACCCCGGCGCCCGCCACGTCGCGCGGGTCGAAGCCGGAGGCGTGGCGGGTCAGGATGGTGACCTCGTCGTCGCGCGGCGGCACCGGCAGCACCACCTTGAGCAGGAAGCGGTCCAGCTGGGCCTCGGGCAGCGGGTAGGTGCCCTCGAACTCGACCGGGTTCTGCGTGGCGGCGACGAGGAACGGCCGGGGGAGCTGGCGGGTGACGCCGTCGGCGGACACCTGGCCCTCCTCCATCGCCTCCAGCAGCGCCGACTGCGTCTTCGGGGGCGTCCGGTTGATCTCGTCGGCGAGCAGCAGGTTCGTGAAGATCGGGCCCTCGCGGAACGACAGCTCGCCGGCGTTCTTCGAGTCGATCACCAGCGAGCCGGTGATGTCGCCCGGCATCAGGTCGGGCGTGAACTGCACGCGCCGGGTCTGCACCGACAGGCTGGCGGCGAGGGTGCGCACGAGCAGCGTCTTCGCCGTGCCAGGCACGCCCTCCATCAGCACGTGGCCGCCGCACAGCAGCGCGACGAGCAGGCCGGACACCGCGGCGTCCTGGCCGACGACGGCCTTCGCGACCTCCTGCCGCACGGCGAGCAGCCGCTCGCGCAGCGCCGCGTCCCCGGCGCCGCCGGAGCCGGGGACGCCGGACCCGCCGGACCAGCCGGACCCTCCGACGCCGCTCGGGCCACCGGGGCCCCCGGCCTCGCCGGGACCGCCCGTGCCGTACGGCGGCGGCGGGGGCGGGGTGTGCTTCGTCAGATCGGTCATCCTCGTCGTACCTCTTTCCTGAGACGGGCGAGCTCCTGGGCGAGCGCGACCAGGTCCTGGTCGCTCGCGGGGACGTGGCCGTGGTCGTCGAGCAGGGCGGCGACCTGCTCGAGGGGTGCGCCGGTGTGGCGGGCGGTCGCCTCGACGACCTCGCCGGTGCCGGCCCGACGGTCCAGGCCGAGGCGGGCGGCGACGTCGGTGCGCGCGGCCCGGCGCAGGACGCCGGCGGCGTGCCGGCGGTCGCCGCTGCGGCGGTACATCCGGCCCCGGCTCCGTGCGGTCTCCACCGCCCGCACCACGACCGGCAGGGGCTCGCGCGAGAGCGGCCCGAGCCGGCGCACCCGCCACAGCAGCAGGCCGAGCAGGCCGAGCGCGGTCAGCCACAGCCCGGGCACCACCCAGCGGGGCAGCAGGGAGCCGAGGGAGACCACCTCGTCCGCGCCGGCGTCGGTCGGGTCCGGGACGTACCAGACGAGGCGGTTGCTGCCGCCGGCCACGCGCAGCGCGAGCGCGGCGTTGTCGGCGCGCAGCACCTGGTCGTTGGTGAGCGCCTGGCCCGCGCCCAGGAGCACGAGGTCGTGGGCGCGTGACTCGGCCACGACCACGCCGCCGCTGGTCGGGAAGCACCGGGCGCCGTCGAGCGCGTCGCCGCCGGTGAAGACGGTGAGCTGGTCGACCTCGATGGTCAGGTCGGACAGGTCGGTGCCGGCCGGGGCGGACCCGGCCTCGCACGCGGCCTCGACCTCGTCGGGGTAGACGGTGGTGGCGCGCAGGTCCTCGTCGATCTCCCGGACCAGGGAGTACGACGGTTCGACCAGCACGAGGCGGGCTGGCTCCGCGTGCTGGCGGAGCCGGTCGAGGGTGCGCGGTGAGAGCGCGGCGGTGGCGGTGACCAGCACCGTGGTGTCTTCGCCGACCGTGGTGTCCTCCAGCGCGTCGGCCGAGCGGACGACGGTGACCGCGACGCCCTGGTCGTCGAGCACCTCGGCGAGCGCCTGGGCGCCGTCGGGCCCGGGGTTCCGCGGGTCGAGCGGGGTCGGGTACTCGGTGCTGCCGCGGGTGGACCACACGGCGACCAGGAGCGCGGCGACGAGCGCGAGCGCGACCAGCACCGTGGTCCGTCGGGGGCGGGTGAGGGTCACCGGCGGACCGCCCGTCCCGCGAGCGCGTCGTCGAGGTCGAGCAGCTCGCGGGCCTGGCCGGGGGTGGCCTCCCGCTCGCCGTACAGGGTCTGGTCGAAGAGGTCCGCCCCGTGGTGCACCGCGCCGGCGTGCGCGGGGAACTCCGCGGCGAGGGCGCGGGCGAGCTCGTGCGCGGTCGCCTGGGGGACGTCCTCGATGCGGTGCCGCTCGACCTGCCGGACCGCCAGGGCGCGGAAGGCGTCGACGAGGGCGGCCGAGGAGTCGCCGGCCGCGAGCGCCGCCTCCGCCCGTGCCCGCAGCTCCGCGGCGGTGATCATCTCGTCGGTCAGCGCCGCGGCCGGCCGCCGCCCGGCGCGCGCGGTGCGCCGGGCGCGGGACACGATGAGGATCACCGCGGCGACCAGCGCCATCGCGACGAGGATCGCGAGCAGCGCGGACAGCGGCCGCGAGCCGGAGACCCCCTCGATGGTCCGGCCGACGGTGCGCTCCAGCCAGTCCCGGAGGCGCTGGAGCAGGTCGGTGTCGTAGTACTTCGGGTCCGCCAGCTCGCGCCGCAGGCTCCGGCGCGCCTCGTCGCCGCTGGGGTCCAGCGGCGGCTCGAGGCTCCCGGCGAGGAGGGCGGCGAGCGGCGTCATGCGGAGATGATCCCCGCCTCCCGCAGCAGCTCGACGTCGAGCGCCTCCTTGCGGATGCGCAGGTCGAGGTACTGCATCGAGTTGACGCTGGCGAGGAAGGGAGCGCTGAACGCGTTCTGCACCACCATCGCGAGCGCCTGGGTCACCACGAGCAGCAGCAGGGCGTACTCCGGGACGACGAAGACGCCGAACTGGCCGATGAGGGAGAACGGGGTCGACAGGATGCTCCCGCCGATGGCGCCGATGAGGGCGGTCAGCAGCGCGAGGCCGAAGGTCCGCCAGAAGTGCCGGGTGGTCAGCCGCCATGCCCGGCCGATGGAGCCGAACACCCCGACCGGCTCGAGCATGAGCACCGGGACGGCGAGGTAGTAGGCCTTGATCCACAGCCAGCAGCAGAGTGCGATGAAGGCCGGCACGCTGAGCAGGCCCCACAGCACGACCAGCCCCGCGGGCAGGCCGGCCACCACCACGACGACCCACATCAGGACGTAGGCGGTCGTCAGGAGCAGGAAGGCGACGATCGACAGCGTGACGAGGCCGATCAGCCGCCAGCGCTTCCCGTGCGTCGCCGCCCAGGCCTCGGCCAGGCCCAGCCGGCGCCCGACCGCGGCGGCGCGGGTCACGTGCACCACCATCCCGGTGACCAGGGCGATGCCGACGAAGGACAGGAAGTAGGAGGCGACCAGCGAGCCGTACGCCGCGACCAGCCCGACGGCTTCGCCGGTGGTCAGGTCGGCCTCCTCTGCGGTCAGGTCGACGGCGAGCCCGGCGGTGAGGGTGAGCACCGTCGTGATCACCACGGGCAGCAGCATGGCGACGGCGGTCACCAGCACCGCCGCGCCGACCGTCGCACGCGGGTTGAACCGGATGATCCGGAAGGCACCGTCGTAGAGGTCGCCGAGCCCGAGCGGACGCAGCGGGAAGGCGCCCGGCTTGTGGGCGGCGCCCAGCGCCAGGCCGGGCCGCGGGCCCGGCCCGGGGGCGGGGTACGTCGCCCACCCGGGCGGGGGAGCGTCGGCCGGCGGGGGAGCGCCCGGTGCCGGGAAGGCCGCCGTACCCGGGTAGCCCGGGTAGCCGGGGTGACCCGGGTGCCCCGGGAAGGCGGTCTGGGCGGGCTGGGACGCAGGCTGCTCCGGCGGCGGCGCACCCGGTGGCGGGAACGCGTGCGGGCCGTCGGTCATGGCTCTCCTCGGTCGCTGGGGGTGCGCCCATCCTTGCAGGCGGCAACAGCCTGGCCGGGGGACCTCCTTGTCGATTTGTTGGCCGCGCCGAACTCTGCCAAGATGTTCCGGTTGCTCCGACGGGGTTCGTCGGGGTGCGTGCCACACCTTGACTACTGAATCGTGTCTCCCTCGTGGAGCTGGAATCCGGTTTCCGGACACTCCCGCACCGCGGTGAGCGTGCGCGGTGGTCGACGTTGGTCGCACCGCGCCGAGACCCGAAGCAGCCGAGAACAACAGCTCCACTTCCCCCAGGACGGGAGACGTGCGCGTTCAACAGGCGCGACACGCCCGACCTCGGGGGTCGGGGGCTGGCCCACAGAACGAGCCGACATGGCACGGACGAGTAAGGACGAGAGAGACCTATGGCGGGACAGAAGATCCGCATCAGGCTCAAGGCCTATGACCACGAGGTGATCGACACCTCGGCGCGCAAGATCGTCGACACGGTCACCCGTACGGGTGCGAAGGTCGCGGGCCCGGTCCCGCTGCCGACCGAGAAGAACGTCTTCTGCGTCATCCGCTCGCCGCACAAGTACAAGGACTCGCGCGAGCACTTCGAGATGCGCACCCACAAGCGGCTCATCGACATCATCGACCCCACGCCGAAGACCGTCGACAGCCTGATGCGCCTCGACCTCCCGGCCGGTGTCGACATCGAGATCAAGCTCTGAGGTTTGCCGACATGACTATTGAGCGCAACGTGAAGGGGCTGCTGGGCACCAAGCTCGGCATGACCCAGCTGTGGGACGAGAACAACCGCGTCGTCCCGGTGACCGTCGTCGCCGCTGGCACCAACGTGGTCACCCAGGTTCGCCAGCCCGAGCCGGACGGCTACAACGCCATCCAGATCGGCTACGGCGAGATCGAGGGCCGCAAGGTCAACAAGCCGCAGGCGGGTCACTTCGCCAAGGCCGGCACGACCCCGCGTCGTCACCTCGTCGAGATCCGCACCGCGGACGCCGCCGAGTACACCGTCGGCCAGGAGCTGGCCGTCGACACGTTCGAGGCCGGCCAGGCCATCGACGTGACCGGCACCAGCAAGGGCAAGGGCTTCGCCGGTGTCATGAAGCGTCACGGCTTCGCCGGTGTGAGCGCCTCGCACGGTGCCCACCGCAACCACCGCAAGCCGGGCTCGATCGGCGCCTGCGCCACGCCGGGCCGCGTGTTCAAGGGCCTGCGCATGGCCGGCCGCATGGGTTCCGACACCGTCACCACCCAGAACGTCACCGTCCACGCCGTCGACGTCGAGAAGGGCCTGGTCCTCCTCAAGGGCGCCGTCCCCGGCCCCAAGGGCGGCCTCGTCGTCCTGCGCACGGCCGCGAAGAAGGGCTGATCGCCATGGCCAAGACCGTTTCCGTCGACCTCCCCTCGTCGATCTTCGACGTCGAGGTCAACGTCCCGCTGATCCACCAGGTCGTCGTCGCCCAGCAGGCGGCCGCCCGGCAGGGCACGCACGCCACCAAGACCCGCGGCGAGGTCCGCGGTGGCGGCAAGAAGCCCTACAAGCAGAAGGGCACCGGCCGCGCCCGCCAGGGCTCGACCCGTGCGCCGCAGTTCGCCGGCGGTGGCACCGTCCACGGCCCGCAGCCGCGTGACTACTCGCAGCGGACCCCGAAGAAGATGAAGGCCGCCGCCCTGCGCGGTGCCCTCACCGACCGGGCCCGCAACGAGCGCATCCACGTCGTCGAGGGCCTCGTGTCGGGCGACAAGCCGTCCACCAAGGCCGCGCTCGCGTCGCTCTTCGAGCTGTCCGACCGCCGCAAGTTCCTCGTGGTGCTCGAGCGGACCGACAGCCTCACCTGGCTGTCGCTGCGCAACGCTCCCGAGGTGCACATCGTGGCCGTCGACCAGCTCAACACCTACGACGTGCTCGCGAGCGACGACGTGGTGTTCAGCAAGGCCGCGTTCGACCTGTTCGTCGCCGGTGGCAACGCCCAGGAGGAGAGCAACTGATGAGCACCCTGCACAAGGACCACCGCGACGTCCTGATCGCGCCGGTCGTGTCCGAGAAGAGCTACGGCCTCCTCGACAACAACAAGTACACGTTCCTGGTGCGCCCCGACGCCAACAAGACCGAGATCAAGATCGCGGTCGAGAAGGTGTTCGGCGTCAAGGTCACCTCGGTCAACACCCTCAACCGTCCGGGCAAGGTCCGCCGCACCCGGCACGGCCTCGGCAAGCGCAAGGACACCAAGCGCGCCATCGTGAGCCTGGCCGAGGGTCACCGCATCGACATCTTCGGAGGTCAGGCCTGATGGCTATCCGCAAGTACAAGCCGACCACCCCGGGCCGTCGTGGCTCCTCGGTGGCCGACTTCGCCGAGATCACCCGGACCACCCCGGAGAAGTCCCTGACGCGTCCGCTGCCCAAGAAGGGCGGTCGCAACAACCAGGGCCGGATCACCACCCGGCACCAGGGCGGTGGCCACAAGCGTGCCTACCGCGTCATCGACTTCCGTCGCTACGACAAGGACGGCGTGCCGGCCAAGGTCGCGCACATCGAGTACGACCCGAACCGCACGGCGCGCATCGCGCTCCTGCACTACGCCGACGGCGAGAAGCGCTACATCGTCGCGCCGAAGGACCTCGTCCAGGGCATGCGGGTCGAGTCGGGTGTCAACGCTGACATCAAGCCGGGCAACAACCTGCCGCTGCGCAACATCCCGGTCGGTACCACCATCCACTGCGTCGAGCTCCGCCCCGGTGGCGGCGCCAAGCTGGCCCGCTCGGCCGGCAACAGCGCGCAGCTGGTCGCCCGTGAGGGTTCGCGCGCCACGCTGCGCCTGCCGTCGGGCGAGATGCGCTTCGTCGACGTGCGCTGCCGCGCCACCGTCGGCGAGGTCGGCAACGCCGAGCAGTCGAACATCAACTGGGGCAAGGCCGGCCGCATGCGCTGGAAGGGCAAGCGCCCGACCGTCCGCGGTGTCGTCATGAACCCGGTCGACCACCCGCACGGTGGTGGTGAGGGCAAGACCTCGGGTGGTCGTCACCCGGTCTCGCCGTGGGGCAAGCCCGAGGGCCGCACGCGCAAGCGCAAGGCCAGCGACTCCCAGATCATCCGACGCCGCAAGTCCGGCAAGAACAAGCGCTGATAGGAACCGTCAGAGATGCCTCGCAGCCTGAAGAAGGGCCCCTTCGTCGACGGCCACCTCCTCAAGAAGGTGGACGCCGAGAACGAGAAGGGCACCCACAACGTCATCAAGACCTGGTCGCGTCGGTCGATGATCATCCCCTCGATGATCGGCCACACCATCGCCGTCCACGACGGCCGCAAGCACGTCCCGGTCTTCATCTCCGACTCGATGGTCGGCCACAAGCTCGGTGAGTTCGCCCCCACGCGCACCTACCGCGGCCACGTCAAGGAAGACCGGAAGGGACGCCGTCGATGAGCACCACTGAGCGTCACCGCACCAGCGCGCGTCGCGAGTCGATCCTGGGCGACGAGCCCGGCGCCTTCGCGACCGCCCGCTTCGTGCGCATCACCCCGATGAAGGCGCGCCGCGTCGTCGACCTGGTCCGTGGCCTGCCCGCGGACGAGGCGCTGACCCTGCTGGAGTTCGCGCCCCAGTCGGCCGCCGAGACCGTCTACAAGGTCCTCAGCTCCGCCGTCGCGAACGCGACCACCACCGAGGGCCTCGCCTCCGGTGACCTGGTCGTCTCCGTCGCGCGGGTCGACGAGGGCCCGACGATGAAGCGCTGGCGTCCGCGTGCGCAGGGCCGGGCCACCCGGATCAACAAGCGCACCAGCCACATCACCATCGCGGTCCAGCCGGCCGACGTCGTCGCGAAGAAGGGCAAGAAGTAATGGGTCAGAAGATCAACCCGAACGGCTTCCGCCTCGGCATCTCGACCGACCACAAGTCGCGTTGGTACGCCGACAAGCTGTACAAGTCCTACGTCGGCGAGGACGTCGCCATCCGCAAGCTGCTCAGCAAGGGCATGGAGCGGGCCGGCATCGCCAAGGTCGAGATCGAGCGCACCCGTGACCGGGTCCGCGTCGACATCCACACCGCGCGTCCGGGCATCGTCATCGGTCGCCGTGGCGCCGAGGCCGACCGGATCCGTGGCGAGCTCGAGAAGCTCACGGGCAAGCAGGTCCAGCTGAACATCCTCGAGGTCAAGAACCCCGAGATCGACGCGCAGCTGGTCGCCCAGGGTGTCGCCGAGCAGCTCTCGGGCCGCGTGCAGTTCCGCCGCGCGATGCGCAAGGCCATGCAGACCTCGATGCGTTCCGGTGCCAAGGGCATCCGGATCCAGTGCTCCGGCCGCCTCAACGGCGCCGAGATGTCGCGCACCGAGTTCTACCGCGAGGGCCGCGTCCCGCTGCACACGCTGCGCGCCGACATCGACTACGGCTTCTACGAGGCCCGCACCACCTTCGGCCGCATCGGCGTGAAGGTGTGGATCTACAAGGGCGAGGTCGCCGGCACCCGTGCCGAGCGCCAGGCCCAGGCCGCTGCCCGCGCCGGCGTCCCCGGCCGCGGTGGCCGTCCCAACCGCGGTGGCGACCGTCCGACCCGCGGCTCGCGCGGCGACCGTCCCAACCGCTCGGACCGTGGTGGCGACGCCCCCGCCGTGACCGAGGCTCCGGCCGGCGGCGACACGGCGCAGGCCACCACCCCGGCAGAGACCCAGGAGGGCTGACGACATGTTGATGCCGCGTCGCGTCAAGCACCGCAAGCAGCACCACCCGAAGCGTCGGGGTGCCGCCAAGGGCGGTACGTCGCTGGCGTTCGGTGACTTCGGTATCCAGGCGATCGAGGGTGCTTACGTCACCAACCGCCAGATCGAGTCGGCCCGTATCGCCATGACCCGCCACATCAAGCGTGGCGGAAAGGTCTGGATCAACATCTACCCGGACCGCCCCCTCACCAAGAAGCCTGCCGAGACCCGCATGGGTTCCGGTAAGGGCTCCCCCGAGTGGTGGGTCGCCAACGTCAAGCCGGGCCGCGTCATGTTCGAGCTGTCGGGTGTGCCGGAGGACGTGGCTCGCGAGGCCATGCGTCGCGCGATCCACAAGCTGCCCATGAAGGCCCGATTCATCACGCGAGAGGCTGGTGAGTTCTGATGGCGAACGTCATCCGCGCGCACGAGCTCGACGAGCTCAACGACGTCGACCTCGAGGCCAAGCTGCGCGAGGCCAAGGAGGAGCTGTTCAACCTGCGGTTCCAGGCGGCCACCGGCCAGCTGGAGAGCCACGGCCGGCTCCGCACGGTCAAGAAGGACATCGCCCGGATCTACACCGTGGTGCGTGAGCGCGAGCTCGGCATCCGGACCGCTCCGGGTTCGGAGGAGGAGAACTGATGGCCGAGACGACCGAGAACCAGCGCAACGCGCGCAAGACCCGTGAGGGCCTGGTCGTGAGCGACAAGATGGACAAGACCGTGGTCGTGTCCGTCGAGGACCGCGTCAAGCACGCGCTGTACGGCAAGGTCATGCGGCGCAACACGCGCCTCAAGGCCCACGACGAGCAGAACGAGTGCGGCGTCGGCGACCGCGTCCTCATCATGGAGACCCGCCCGCTGTCGGCCACCAAGCGCTGGCGCGTGGTGGAGATCCTCGAGCGCGCCAAGTAATTCCGTTCGGCCAGGCTCGGCCCCCGGTGAGGGGCCGAGAACCGGCACGACAACCAGGAGAAATCGATGATTCAGCAGGAGTCGCGACTCAAGGTCGCCGACAACACCGGTGCGAAGGAGATCCTCTGCATCCGGGTGCTCGGCGGCTCCGGTCGTCGCTACGCCGGGATCGGTGACGTCATCGTCGCCACCGTCAAGGACGCCATCCCCGGCGGCAACGTCAAGAAGGGCGACGTCGTCAAGGCGGTCGTCGTGCGCACCGTCAAGGAGCGCCGTCGTCCCGACGGCTCGTACATCCGCTTCGACGAGAACGCCGCGGTGATCCTCAAGAACGACGGCGAGCCCCGCGGTACCCGCATCTTCGGCCCCGTCGGCCGTGAGCTGCGGGAGAAGAAGTTCATGAAGATCATCTCGCTCGCGCCGGAGGTGCTGTGATGGCTGCCCGCAGGAAGTCGG
Source organism: Nocardioides sp. J9 (assembly GCF_007829375.1). NCBI lineage: Bacteria > Bacillati > Actinomycetota > Actinomycetes > Propionibacteriales > Nocardioidaceae > Nocardioides > Nocardioides sp. J9. The sequence goes on from NZ_VLJQ01000060.1 coordinate 27,688, forward strand.
AGCAGGACCGCAAGCGTCCCAACCTCCACGTCAAGAAGGGCGACACCGTCAAGGTCATCGCCGGCAAGGACAAGGGCGCCGAGGGCAAGATCATCAAGGTGCTCCGTGAGGAGCAGCGGGTGATCGTCGAGGGCGTCAACCGGATCAAGAAGCACACCAAGGTCGTCGACCAGGGTGGTCGCGCCGGCAACACCGGCGGCATCATCACCACCGAGGCGCCGATCCACGTGTCCAACGTGATGCTGGTCGAGGGTGACGGCGTCACCCGCGTCGGCCACAAGCGGGTCGAGGTCACCAAGCGCCGTCCCGACGGCTCGGAGTACACCTCGACGCGCAGCGTCCGCATCTCCCGCAAGACCGGGAAGGAAATCTGATGACCGAGAGCACCATCGAGAAGGTCACGCCCCGGCTCAAGACCAAGTACCGCGAGGAGATCCTCCCGGCGCTCAAGTCCGAGTTCGAGATCGCCAACGTCATGCAGGTGCCCGGCCTCGTCAAGATCGTGGTCAACATGGGCGTCGGCGAGGCCGCGCGTGACTCGAAGCTGATCGAGGGCGCGATCCGCGACCTGACCGCGATCACCGGCCAGAAGCCGGCGGTCACCAAGGCCCGCAAGTCCATCGCGCAGTTCAAGCTGCGCGAGGGCATGCCGATCGGCACGCACGTCACGCTGCGCGGCGACCGGATGTGGGAGTTCCTGGACCGCCTGCTCACGCTGGCCCTGCCGCGTATCCGCGACTTCCGTGGTCTGTCGCCGAAGCAGTTCGACGGCCGCGGCAACTACACGTTCGGGCTGACCGAGCAGGTCATGTTCCACGAGATCGACCAGGACAAGGTCGACCGCCAGCGGGGCATGGACATCACCATCGTCACCACGGCGACCAACGACGAGCAGGGGCGCGCGCTGCTGAAGCAGCTCGGTTTCCCGTTCGCTGAGCGCTGAGTCAGCGAGGAGAGAAGACATGGCGAAGACTGCCCTCAAGGTCAAGGCCGCCCGCAAGCCCAAGTTCGCGGTGCGTGGCTACACCCGTTGCCAGCGCTGCGGCCGCCCCAAGGCCGTGTACCGCAAGTTCGGCCTGTGCCGTATCTGCCTGCGCGAGATGGCGCACCGTGGCGAGCTGCCCGGTGTCACCAAGTCGAGCTGGTAACCCACCACGTAGCAGGTCGCGCCGGCTGGGACCGGTGCGAAACCACTTCGAGAAAGAACACACATCATGACGATGACTGACCCGATCGCAGACATGCTCACGCGTCTGCGCAACGCCAACCAGGCGTACCACGACGCGGTGACCATGCCGTACAGCAAGCTGAAGGAGGGCGTGGCCGGCATCCTCAAGCAGGAGGGCTACATCACCTCCTACGAGGTCGCCGACAACGAGAACGGCGTCGGCAAGCTGCTGACGATCACCCTCAAGTACGGCCGCAACCGGGAGCGCTCGATCGCCGGCGTCCGCCGCATCAGCAAGCCCGGTCTGCGCGTGTACGCCAAGCACACCGGTCTGCCCAAGGTCCTCGGTGGCCTCGGCGTCGCGATCATCTCGACGAGCCAGGGCCTCCTGACCGACCGCCAGGCCAACCAGAAGGGCGTGGGTGGGGAAGTCCTCGCCTACGTCTGGTGACAAGGGAAGGAGAGAGAAGAACATGTCGCGCATCGGCAAGCTCCCCATCCCGGTCCCGGCTGGGGTCGACGTCCAGATCAACGGCGCAGACGTCACGGTGAAGGGCCCCAAGGGCACCCTGAGCCACACCGTTGCCGCTCCGATCACCGTGGAGAAGGGCGAGGGCGTCCTGGACGTCAAGCGTCCCGACGACGAGCGGGTCTCCCGCTCGCTCCACGGCCTGTCCCGCACCCTGATCAACAACATGGTCGTGGGTGTGACCGAGGGCTACGAGAAGAAGCTCGAGATCGTGGGCGTGGGTTACCGCGTCCTGTCGAAGGGCCCAACCCAGCTGGAGTTCCAGCTCGGTTACTCGCACCCGATCATCTTCGACGCCCCCGAGGGCATCACCTTCACGGTGGATGGCCCGACCAAGCTCGGCGTCGTCGGTATCGACAAGCAGCTGGTCGGCGAGGTCGCCGCCAACATCCGCAAGCTCCGCAAGCCCGAGCCGTACAAGGGCAAGGGTGTCCGGTACGCCGGCGAGCACGTCCGCCGCAAGGTCGGAAAGGCTGGTAAGTGACCATGGCGATCACTCTCAAGCACAAGCGGAACCTGTCCGCGCGCGCCAGCTCGCGCCTGCGCCGCCAGATCCGCGGTCGCAAGAAGATCTACGGCACGGCCGAGCGGCCGCGCCTGGTGGTCACCCGCTCGAGCAAGCACATCACCGCCCAGGTCGTCGACGACCTGGTCGGCAAGACCCTGGCGTCGGCCTCGACCCTCGAGGGCGACCTGCGCGCCTTCGACGGCGACAAGACCGCCAAGGCCAAGAAGGTCGGCGAGCTCGTCGCCGCCCGTGCCAAGGAGCTGGGCGTGGAGTCGGTCGTCTTCGACCGCGCCGGCAACAAGTATCACGGTCGCATCGCGGCCCTGGCCGATGGCGCCCGCGAGGGCGGCCTGACCTTCTGACCGCGAACAGGACTGAGGAGAAATCATGAGCGGACCCCAGCGCGGACAGCGTTCGGGCGGCGACCGTGGCGGCCGTGGCGGCCGTGACGGCCGCGGTGCCGAGAAGAGCCAGTACGTCGAGCGCGTCGTCGCGATCAACCGCGTCGCCAAGGTCGTGAAGGGCGGTCGTCGCTTCAGCTTCACCGCCCTCGTGGTCGTCGGTGACGGCGACGGCCTGGTCGGCGTCGGCTACGGCAAGGCCAAGGAAGTTCCCGCGGCGATCGCCAAGGGTGTCGAGGAGGCGAAGAAGAACTTCTTCCGCGTCCCCCGCATCCAGGGCACGATCCCGCACCCGGTCCAGGGCGAGAAGGCTGCCGGCGTGGTGTTCCTGCGCCCGGCCGCTCCCGGTACCGGTGTCATCGCCGGTGGTCCGGTGCGCGCCGTCCTGGAGTGCGCCGGCATCCACGACGTCCTCAGCAAGTCGCTGGGCTCGTCGAACCAGATCAACATCGTGCACGCCACCGTCGAGGCGCTCCGCATGCTGGAGCAGCCCGAGTCGGTCGCCGCGCGTCGTGGTCTGCCGGTCGAGGACGTCGCCCCGGCGGCGCTGCTGAAGGCCAAGGCCGAGGGCGAGGCCGCTGCGGCCGCCGCCAAGTCGGCCGCCCCCGAGGCGGTGAACGTCTGATGGCTCAGCTCAAGGTCCAGCAGACCAAGTCGAAGATCGGCGCGAAGGCCAACCAGCGCGAGACCCTGCGCACCCTGGGCCTCAAGCGGATCGGCGACGTCGTCATCAAGGAGGACCGTCCCGAGATCCGGGGCATGGTCCACACCGTCCGTCACCTGGTGACGGTCGAGGTCGTCGGAGGCGAGTGACCATGACTCTCAAGCTGCACCACCTGCGCCCGGCCCCGGGCGCCAAGACCGCCAAGACCCGCGTGGGTCGCGGTGAGGGCTCCAAGGGCAAGACCGCGGGCCGTGGTACCAAGGGCACGAAGGCCCGTTACCAGGTCCCCGTCGCGTTCGAGGGTGGCCAGATGCCGCTGCACATGCGGCTGCCGAAGCTCAAGGGCTTCAAGAACCCCTTCAAGGTGACCTTCCAGGTCGTCAACCTCGACAAGATCAGCGCGCTGTTCCCCGAGGGCGGCGACGTCACCCCGGAGACGCTGGTCGCCAAGGGCGCCGTCCGCAAGGGCGAGCCCGTCAAGGTGCTCGGCCAGGGCGACCTGACGGTCAAGGTCGCGGTGAGCGCGCACGCGTTCTCGGCCTCGGCCAAGGAGAAGATCGAGGGCGCCGGCGGGACCGTCACGGTCCTGTGATGGCGCTGCGAGGGGCGCGTCGAACCCAGCCACAGCTGGGGTTCGCCGCGCCCCTCGTCTCGTCTCCACGGTCAGGTCGCCGTACCCCGCCAGGCTTCTGCGACCGCCCTGTTAGGCTTCCCGCTGGCCACAAGGCCAGCGATGAGAGAAGAGGACCCGAGTGCTCAGCGCGTTCGTGAACGCCTTCCGGACCCCGGACCTGCGGCGCAAGCTGCTGTTCGTCCTGTTGATCATCGTGATCTTCCGGGCCGGTTCGCAGATCCCCGCCCCGGGTGTGCACGTCTCCAACGTGGAGCGGTGCATCGACATCGTCCAGGACGGCGAGAACGCCGGGCTGTACAGCCTGGTGAACCTGTTCTCCGGCGGTGCGCTCCTGCAGCTGACTGTCTTCGCGCTCGGCATCATGCCGTACATCACCGCGAGCATCATCCTGCAGCTGCTCGTCGTCGTGATCCCGCGCCTGGAGGCCCTGAAGAAGGAGGGCCAGGCCGGGCAGACCAAGATCACGCAGTACACGCGCTACCTGACGCTGGGCCTCGCCGTGCTGCAGGCGACGGGCATCGTCGCGCTGGCACGCACCGGCAACCTGCTGCAGGGCTGTGACCGCGACCTGCTGCACGACGACAACACCTCGACCTTCCTGGTCATGGTCATCACCATGACCGCCGGCACGGCCGTGATCATGTGGCTGGGTGAGCTGATCACCGAGCGCGGCGTCGGCAACGGCATGTCGATCCTGATCTTCACCCAGGTCGTCGCGACCTTCCCGGCGGCGCTGTGGCAGGTCAAGATCACCCAGGGCTGGTGGACCTTCGGCATCGTCATCGCCATCGGTCTCGCACTGGTGGCCGCGGTCATCTTCATCGAGCAGTCGCAGCGCCGGATCCCGGTGCAGTACGCCCGCCGCATGGTCGGGCGGAAGATGTTCGGCGGCAGCTCGACCTACATCCCGCTCAAGGTGAACCAGGCCGGCATCATCCCGGTCATCTTCGCGAGCTCGCTGCTCTACCTGCCGGCCATGGCCGTGCAGTTCAACGCGAACGCCGAGTCGACCAACTGGTTCATCGACTTCCTCAACGAGTACCTCGTCGACCAGGGCAACCCGGTCCACATGGCGGCGTACTTCGCGCTCATCATCTTCTTCACCTACTTCTACGTGTCGATCACCTTCAACCCGCAAGAGGTGTCCGACAACATGAAGAAGTACGGCGGCTTCATCCCCGGGATCCGGGCAGGCAAGCCGACCCAGGACTACCTGTCCTACGTCCTCTCCCGCATCACCCTGCCGGGCTCGCTCTACCTGGGTCTGATCTCGCTCGTGCCGCTCATCGCGTTCGTGCTGATCGACGCCAACCAGAACTTCCCGTTCGGCGGAACGTCCATCCTGATCATGGTCGGCGTCGCCCTGGACACGGTGAAGCAGATCGAGAGCCAGCTCCAGCAGCGCAACTACGAAGGATTCCTGCGTTGAGGCTTCTGATCATGGGCCCCCCGGGCGCCGGCAAGGGCACCCAGGCCACCGCGGTCGCCGACCACTTCTCCATCCCCGCCATCTCGACCGGTGACATCTTCCGGGCGAACGTCAGCGGTGGCACGCCGCTCGGCATCGAGGCCAAGCGCTACATGGACGCCGGCGAGTACGTGCCGGACGAGGTCACGAACAACATGGTGCGCAGCCGGCTCGCCGAGCCGGACGCCGAGGGCGGCTTCCTGCTCGACGGCTACCCCCGCACCCTGGCCCAGGTCACCGAGCTCGACTCGATGGTCGAGGAGACCGGTCACAAGCTCGACGCCGTCCTGGTGCTGACCGTCGACCGCGAGGCGGTCGTCGAGCGGCTCCTCAAGCGCGCCGAGATCGAGGGTCGCGCCGACGACACCGAGGACGTCATCCGGCGTCGCCTCGAGGTCTACGCCGAGGAGACCGAGCCACTCATCGAGGTCTACTCGGGCCGCGGCCTGGTCGTCTCGGTCGACGGCATGGGCGACATCGCCGACGTCCAGCAGCGGATCTTCTCCGCGCTGGACGCCCTCACCACGAGCTGACCTGCCCTCGGTGCTGTTCGACCACCGGATCGAGGTCAAGACCCCCGAGCAGGTGCGCTCCATGCGCGCCGCGGGGCTCGTCGTCGGTCACACCCTTGCGCGCCTGCGTGACGCGGTGCAGCCGGGCGTGAGCACGGCCGACCTCGACGCGCTCGCCGAGGCGAGCATCCGGGAGCAGGGCGGGGTGCCGTCCTTCCTGGGCTACGGGGTGCCCCCGTTCCCCGCCAGCATCTGCGCCTCGGTCAACGACGAGGTCGTCCACGGCATCCCCGGCCCGCGGGTGCTGCAGGAGGGCGACATCATCTCCATCGACTGCGGCGCGATCGTCGCGGACGAGGACGGCACCGGCTGGCACGGCGACGCGGCCATCACCGTGGCCGTCGGAGACGTGCCTGAGGACGTGCGGCGGCTGATGCAGGTCACCGAGGACGCCCTGTGGCGGGGTCTCGCGGCGGCGCGCGTCGGCGGACGGGTCGGCGACATCTCGCACGCCGTCGAGAGCTTCGTCCGAGCCGCCGGCGACTTCGGCATCGTCGAGGGCTACACCGGGCACGGCATCGGCACCTCGATGCACATGGAGCCCGACGTCCCGAACGAGGGGCGGCGCGGCCGTGGCCCCCGCCTGAAGCGGGGCATGGCCCTGGCCGTCGAGCCGATGGTCACCCTCGGCACGGCCGACACCGTGGTCGCGGACGACGAGTGGACCGTGATCTCCGCCGACCGGTCGTGGGCGGCGCACTACGAGCACACCTTCGCGCTCACCGACGCGGGGGTGTGGGTCCTGACCGCCGAGGACGGTGGGCAGGCCCGGCTCGAGGAGCTCGGTGCGCCGTACGGCGCGATCTGAGGTGCCCTCCGACTTGGACCTCGCCGCCCCGCATGTGACGCTGCACCACGAGCACGTCCACGGAGGAGACCGCCAGTGAGCCAGAACGACGCTCGCGAGCCGATCACCCCGGCGGCGCTGGCCGAGCGACCGCTGCTGTTCGCGTCCGGGGTGCAGGCCTACGTCGCGAGCCGCGTGGTGCGCACCTGGCAGACGCCGGACGGTGCCGACCCGAGCTGGGCGGACGAGGTCGTCGCCGGCCTCGCCCCCGGCGAGCGGGCGCTGTGCGCGCTGTCCTTCGCCGCCGGGGCCCCGGGCATCGCCCACCAGGTCGAGGGCGCCGAGCGGGCCCTGCTCCGGGTCGAGCCCGACACGACCGTCGACCGCCACTACGACGTGACCGAGTTCCCGACCCCGGCCGAGTACGCCGTCATGGTCGAGGCCGCGCTGGAGAAGATCGCCGGCGGCGACCTCCACAAGGTCGTCCTCGGCCGCTGCCTCGACGTGGTCAGCACGCCGCCGCTCGTGCCGGCCGAGATCATCGACCGGCTGCTCACGACCCGACCGGGCCGCTACGTCTTCAGCGTCCCGCTGGTGCCGGGCACCAAGGACGGCACGCCGACGGAGGGGCCGATCCTCGTCGGAGCCAGCCCCGAGCTGCTGGTCCGCCGCGACGGCCGCACCATCACCTGCACCCCGCTCGCAGGGTCGGTGCCGCGCTCCGACGACCCCGACGAGGACGCGAGGCGCGCCGCCGGCCTGCAGGCCTCCGCCAAGGACCTCGCCGAGCACGCGTTCGTCGTCGACGCGATCGTGCACGCCCTCAAGGACGTCTGCGTCGAGATCCAGCACCCGGCGACGCCGGAGCTGCTCTCGACCGACACCGTGTGGCACCTCGCGACCCCGATCCGCGCCCGCCTCGCCGGTGACGACCACGGACTGAGCGCGCTGCGCCTGGCCCAGCTGCTGCACCCGACGCCCGCCGTCGGCGGCGTCCCCACCGCCGCCGCCAACGCGGTCATCGCCGACCTCGAGGGCGACCTGCGCGACTTCTTCGCCGGCTGCGTCGGCTGGGTCGACGGCAACGGCGACGGCGAGTTCGCCGTCACCATCCGCGCCGCGGTGATCGACGGGCCGAAGCTGCGGCTGTTCGCCGGCGCGGGCATCGTCGCCGGCTCGGACCCGGCGCTCGAGGTGCGCGAGACCGGCGCGAAGCTCGCCACGATGGCGCGCGTCACCGGCTTCGCCCCGCCCGGGGAGCCGGCTTCCTGACACGTCCGGCGGGCGGTCGCCTTGGTCGGGGCCGGTCCGTCTGTCACCATGGAGGCAGCCAAGGGGAGTAGTCCTCCGCTGCGGGCTCGTCAGTACGAGCGGTCGTCGTGCCGCTCCGGACCCGCAGGTTGTCCATCCGGACAGCGGACGAGACCTCGGTCGACCATCGACCGACCCCTGGAAGGACCTCGTCCCGTGGACGTGACCACCCTCGAATGGACCATCACCATCGCGGCGACCGTCGCCGTGCTCCTCTTCGACGTCGCCGTCATCGCGCGCAACCCGCACGAGCCGACGATGCGCGAGTGCGCGATCGCGCTGACCTTCTACATCGGCGCGGCGCTCGCCTTCGGCGCGTGGACCTGGCTGGGCCACGGCCAGGAGTACGGGCTGCAGTTCTACACCGGCTGGCTCACCGAGTACTCGCTCTCGATCGACAACCTCTTCGTCTTCCTGCTGCTGATGGCAGCGCTGAAGGTGCCGCGCCAGTTCCAGCAGCAGGCGCTGATGGTCGGCATCGTGCTCGCCCTGCTCTTCCGCGCAGTGTTCATCGCCCTGGGCTACGCGCTGATCGAGAACTTCAGCTGGGTCTTCTACGTCTTCGGTGCCTTCCTGGTCTGGACGGCGGTCAAGCTGGCCCGGTCCTGGCGCACCCACGAGGAGGAGCACCCCGAGGACAACGCGATCGTCGCCTTCACCCGCAGCCACCTCCGCGTCGGCGAGCGGTACGACGGCCTGCGGCTCTGGTACCGCGAGAACGGCGTCCGGTTCGTCTCCCCGATGGTGGTCGTCATCGTGGCGCTGGGTGCGACCGACATCCTCTTCGCGCTCGACTCGATCCCCGCCATCTTCGGCGTCACCCGCGAGCCCTACCTGGTCTTCACCGCCAACGTCTTCGCGCTGATGGGCCTGCGCCAGCTCTACTTCCTGCTCGGTGGGCTGCTGCAGAAGCTGGTCTACCTCTCGCTCGGCCTGGCCGTCATCCTCGCCTTCATCGGCGTCAAGCTGGTGCTGCACGCACTGCACGAGAACGAGCTCTCCTTCGTCAACGGTGGTGAGCCGCTCCACGTGCCCGAGGTCCCGTCGTTGCTCAGCCTCGGCGTCATCGTCGTGACCCTCGTCGTGACCGCCGTCGCCAGCCTGTGGCGGGCGCGACGGCAGGAGGAGCGGGAAGGGGCGAAGAACCGTTTCGACGGCGCCTCCATCGGTTAGGGTTCCCGCGTCAGCGGCTCCCGACCGAAGGATGATCAGTGGACCGTCTCCAGGTGCAGTGGGCGGGGACCACCCGGACCTTCGACGGGCCCAGCGTGGTGGTCGGCCGGGAGCATGACTGCGACGTCACCGTCGCCGACGCCCGGGCCTCGCGCCACCACGCGACGGTCCAGCTCGAGGACGGCACCTGGGTGGTCGTCGACTCCAGCAGCAACGGCACCTTCGTCGCCGGGCAGCGGATCACCCGGCTCCCGCTGACCGGCGGACCCGTCAGCATCCACCTCGGTGGCCCGGCCGGTGAGCCGGTGGTGCTGACCGTGCTGGTCGGCCAGTCCGGCGGGGGAGGCGTGGCCGCGCCGCCGCCGTACCAGCAGCCGGCACCGCAGTCCTCGCGCCCGCTGCCGCAGGGCACCCCGCAGGTCGGGACGCCCTCGCCGCAGGCCCCCAAGCAGCCGCAGGCCCAGCCGGCGGACGGTGGCGAGTTCTGGAAGAACCTGCCTCCGCCGCAGCTGCCGGCGAGCGGCGCCCCCGCCGACGCGTGGCGCCCGGCCGGCGTGCTCCCGCCGGGCCAGCTCCCGCACGGCCACTCCGTCGTGCTGCCCCAGCAGCTGCAGGCGGGCCGCTCACTGGGCATCGGTCGCGACCACGCCAACGACATCGTGCTCGACGACCCGCTGGTCAGCCGTCGCCACGCCCGGCTCGACCCGCCGACGGGGCAGACCCTCGCGGTGCTGCACGACCTCGGCTCGTTCAACGGCACCTTCGTCAACGGCCACCGCGTCCAGGGCGCCGTGCAGCTGCCGGTCGGCTCCGAGGTCATCTTCGGCAACCAGACCTTCCGGTGGGACGGCCAGCAGCTCATCGCGTCCGCGACCGCGCACGAGCTCACCCTGTACGCCGACGGCCTGACCCAGGTCGTCGCCGGCGGCAAGCGGCTGATCGAGAACATCTCGTTCAAGCTCGAACCGAAGAGCCTCACCGCGGTCATCGGCCCCTCGGGTGCCGGCAAGTCGACCCTGCTCGGGGCCCTCACCGGCCTGCGCCCGGCCAGCCACGGCCGGGTGATCTGGCAGGGCCACGACCTCTACCAGCACTACGACCAGCTGCGCTTCCAGATCGGCCTGGTGCCGCAGCAGGACATCCTGCACCCGCAGCTGAAGGTGCGGCAGGGCCTGCGCTACGCCGCCCAGCTGCGCCTGCCCCCCGACACCACCGCGCAGGAGTGGGACGCGCGGGTGAACCACGTCGCGCACCAGCTGCAGCTGGTGCAGCGGATGGACAACCGGATCGGCACCCAGCTCTCCGGCGGCCAGCGCAAGCGCGTGTCGATCGCGACCGAGCTGCTCACCGCGCCGCCGCTGCTCTTCCTCGACGAGCCGACCTCGGGCCTCGACCCGGGCCTGGACCTGGAGGTGATGAAGCAGCTGCGCTCGCTCGCCGACGACGGCCGCGTCGTCATGGTCGTCACCCACTCGGTGCTCGCCCTCGACGTCTGCGACAACGTCATGGTGCTCGCCCCCGGCGGACGGATCGCCTACTTCGGCCCGCCGGACGGCGTGCTCGCCCACTTCGGGGCGAGCAACTACCCCGAGGTCTTCGACCTGCTCGACGAATCGGACCTGTGGCAGCGGATCCCCGCGCCGCGGCACGCCGTCGACACCTCCTCGCTGCAGCGGCACCACCAGGCCGCCGTACCCGCGCCACCGCGGCAGTCGGTCGCGCGCCAGCTCAGCACGCTGGTCAAGCGCAACCTCGCCGTCGTCCTCGCCGACCGGCTGCTGCTCGGGATGCTGCTCGTGCTGCCGCTGGTCCTCGGCGGACTGAGCCGCCTCGTGCCCGGCAGCAACGGCCTCTCGCTCGACGTGTCGCGCAAGGAGCGCACCCTGCCCGACGGCGGGGTCGTGGAGTCTTTCGCCACGGGCGAGGCGTCCCAGCGCCTGATCGTGCTCATCGTCGCCGCCTGCCTGATGGGCACCGCGCTGGCGATCCGAGAGCTGGTGGGGGAGCGGCCGATCTTCAAGCGGGAGTACGCCGTCGGCCTCTCGCCCGGCGTGTACTTCACCAGCAAGGTCATGGTCCTCGGCTCTGCCGCCTTCCTGCAGGGCCTGGTCGTCACCTTCCTCGCCACCGTCGGGCTGCCCGGTGCGGACGGCGAGCTCGGCACGATCCGGGTCGGTCTCGCGATCGCCGCGCTGTCGTTCACGATGGTCGTCATCGGCCTCGCCCTGTCGGCCCTGGTCACCAGCACCGAGCAGACCATGCCCGCGCTCGTCGGCCTGGTGATGCTGCAACTCGTGCTCTCCGGCGCCCTCTTCGAGATCGCCGGCCGCCCGATCCTCGAGCAGGTCGCCTGGCTCTCCCCGTCCCGCTGGGGCTACGCCGCGGCTGCGTCCGCGATGGACCTGGTCCGCGAGACCGAGGGCACCGACAAGGAGGACTGGATCGCCCTCGGCGGCGCCGCGCACTACGTGATGGACCTGCTCGTCCTCGCCCTGCTGTGCCTGGTGTCGTACGTCGTCGGCCTCCTGCTCGTCCGCCGCAGCGCCACCGCCGACGACTGAGGCCGGCCGGCTCTGGTGCCGGGCTCGGGGTGCGGGGGCTCGGTCCGCGGGGCGTTCGGGCCGGCTCGGTCCGCTGTAACACGTTGATCGCGGCTCTACCCGTCCGCTGACCGCGTCCGAGGGGCGCTGGGTGGGGCTGGAACAGCAGTGGAGGGGCTGCCAGGTCGGCAGACCACGTGTTGTATGGCCGGTGGGCGGCCCGAGGGCGTTCGGGCGGGGCTCGGGCCGGGCTCGGCCCGGGCTCGGCCCGGGCTCGGGCGGGGCTCGGTCCGCTGTAACACGTTGATCGCGGCTCTACCCGCCCGCTGACCGCGCCCGAGAGGCGCTGGGTGGGGCTGGAACAGCAGTGGCGGGGCTGCCAGGTCGGCGAACCACGTGTTGCAGCGGCCATGCGGCTGCCAGGTCGGCAGACCACGTGTTACATGAGCCGTCGGGCTGCCAGGTCGGCAGACAGCGTGTTGCAGCGCGCGCCCGAGGCAGGCCGACCGACCCCACGCGGCGGGAATGTTCGAGCCCCCACCAGCCTTGGGTCGGCGATGCCTGATCTCGCGCTCTCCGTCCTCGACCTCGTCCCCGTCCGCAGCGACCAGACCACCGGCGACGCCGTCGCCGCGTCGGTCGAGCTCGCCCGCACCGCCGACCGACTGGGCTACCGCCGCTTCTGGGTGGCCGAGCACCACAACATGCCGGCCGTCGCGGCGACCAACCCGCCGGTGCTGATCGGCCTCTTCGCGAGCGCGACCGAGCGGATCCGGGTCGGCTCGGGCGGCGTCATGCTGCCGAACCACGCGCCCCTGGTCGTCGCCGAGCAGTTCGCGCTGCTCGAGGCGGCGTTCCCCGGCCGGATCGACCTCGGCATCGGCCGCGCGCCGGGCAGCGACCCGGTCACCAGCTGGGCGCTGCGCCACGGCGCCGGGGGAGTGGAGGACGACGCCGTCGCCCGCTTCCCGGAGTACGTCGACAACGTGCTCGCGATGATGGAGCCGGCCGGCGTCGGCCTGGCGCTGCGCAACGGCCAGCACGTCCTCAAGGCCACCCCGGTCGCCCGGTCGGTGCCCGAGGTGTGGCTGCTCGGCTCCTCCGACTACTCCGCCCGGCTGGCCGCCGCCAAGGGCCTGCCCTACGTCTTCGCGCACCACTTCTCCGGCTCCGGGACCGCCGAGGCCCTGCAGCTCTACCGCTCGACCTTCCAGCCCTCGCCGGAGGGCGCCGCCCCGCGCACCTTCCTCACCGTCAACGCCTCGGTGGCCGACACCGCCGAGGAGGCACACCGCCAGGCGCTGCCGCAGCTACTGCAGATGCTCGCGCTGCGCACCGGCCAGCCGCTCATCGCGCAGCGCACGATCGAGGACGCCGAGACGATCGTCGAGGCCGGCCTGCCCGAGGCGCACCAGTCGCTCGTCGACGCGATGCGGCGCAAATGGGTGATCGGCGACGCCGAGTCGGCCCGCAAGGAGATCGCGGACCTCGCGGCGTCGTACGGCGTCGACGAGGTGATGGTCAACCCGGTCGGTGGTGCCACCTCGGGCACCGACCCGCGCACCGCCCCCACCCGGGTGCGGACCCTGGAGCTGCTCGCCGGCTGAACCGGCCCCAGCCGGTCCCAGCCGGCCTCAGCCGGCCAGGCGGAGGTACCCGCCGAGCAACCGGCGCAGGTGGGCCAGCGCGGCGTCGTGGTCGCGCGGTGCGTCCTCCCTGCCGTCGACCAGGGCCTGTGCGGTCCGCACGACGATCCCGTCGATGGTGTCGGCGACCAGGCGCGGGTGCGGCTCGCCGTGGTCGACGAGGGCCGCGACCAGGGGCTGGTGCAGCTCGGCGTGGAAGGCTGCGACCGGTTCCCGCAGCACGCTGGGCTCCACCACCTTGCGCAGCGCGGTGGCGACGGCCTGCTCGGAGCTGGTGAACAGCTCGAGGTTGGCGCAGACGTAGGCCCACACCCGCTCACCCGGGCCGTCGGCCGCCTCCATCCGGTCGCGGACCTGCTGCGCCCACGCCGGGAAGACGTCCGCGACGACCGCCGCGAGCAGGTCGTCGGGGGAGGAGAAGTACTGGTAGACGCTCGACCGCGCCAGGCCCGCCCGCTCGGCGGTCGCGGCCAGGGTCGGTGCCCTCCCGGTCTCGCCGAGGATGGCCCGGGCGCCGTCGAGCAGCGCCCGCAGCTGCTGCTCGCGGTGGGCAGCCACCGTGGGGGCGTTGATCCGCGGCACCGGCCACCTCCTCCTGCGACTCCTGCGACTCCTGCGACTGCTGGGCTCCCGCGACGTCCCGGTCAGGCCGGCGAGTCGGCCGCGGCCCCGAGCCTGCCGTCGATCATCTCGTACACCCGGTCGCAGTGGTGGAGCACGTCGCGGTCGTGGGTGACCATCACCGTCACCACCCCGTGGGCCCGGGTCTCGCGGGCGAGCAGTCCGACGACGTCCTGGCTGCGCTGGCGGTCCAGGGCAGCGGTCGGCTCGTCGACCAGCAGCAGTGCCGGGCGGGTGACCAGCGCGCGGGCGATGCCGACGCGCTGGCGCTCGCCACCGGAGAGCTGGTGCGGACGGCGTCCGGCCTTGTGGTCCATGCCGACCTCGGCGAGCAGCTCGCGCGGGTCGCGCGGGTCCTCGACCTTGCCGAAGGTGAGCGGCAGCCTCAGCTGGTCGAGCGCCGTGAGCGCAGGCACGAGGTTGCCGGTCTGGAAGACGAAGCCGACGTTGCGGCGGCGGAACGAGGTCAGCTCGCGCCGGGACAGCCCGGTCAGCTCCGTGCCGCCGACGCGGACGCTGCCGCTGGTCGGCGGGGTCAGGCCACCGGCGACCGCGAGGAGGCTGGACTTGCCGGCGCCGGACGGGCCCACGACGGCCACGATCTCGCCGGGCTCGACGGTGAGGGTGACGTGGTCGAGGGCGGTGACGGTCTCGTCGCCGTCGCCGTGGACGAGGAGGGCGTCCTCGAGGTGCAGGCTCTGCTCGGTCATCGGTTCTCCCCCAGGGCGGTCAGCGGGTTGACGCGGACGATCCGCAGCACGGACACGACGGCGCCCACGACGCCGAGGATGAGCAGCGCGGCGGTCGCGCCGGCGATCGGGCCGGCGTCGAGTGAGAAGGGCATCGGGGTCGACGAGATCGCCGCACCGGCGCCCACGCCGATGCCGACGCCGACCGCGGCCGAGACGACCAGCAGGATCACGGCCTGCGCGATGCTGTCGCGCAGCAGGTAGCCGGTCGAGGCGCCCATCGCGCGCATCACCGAGATCTCCTGGCGCCGCTGAACGGTCATGACGCTGAAGAACGCGCCGACGACCAGGGCCGAGATGGCGTAGAGGAAGGCCTGGATGAGGCTGAGCGTCGACGTCTCGGCCTTGTAGCCCGGCGAGGCGTCGTACGACTCCTCGACGGTCATCGAGGTGGTGCCGGCCGCCTTGTCGCCGGCGGCGAGGTCCACGTCCGTGCCGCGTACGGCGACCGCGGTGATCTCGTCGTACACGCGCGGTGCGACCTGGTCGCCATCGCGCACGCCGGCGTTGACCTCCTGCCAGGTCCTCAGCGGCAGGTAGCCGATGTCGACGTGGCCGAAGGTGTGCTGGTCCTCCAGCAGCCCGACGACCCGCAGCTCGGTGCCGTTCGGCTCGAGCACGACCACGTCGCCCACGGCCACGCCCTCGTCGGCGGCGGTGGCGCTCAGCACGACCTCGTCCGGGGCGCCGCTCAGGGCCTCGCCCTCGGCGACCTCGGGGGAGAGGAACCCGTCGACCTCGACGCCGAACAGGGCCAGGTCGATCTCCACCCCGCGGTCGGTGCGGCCGTTGACCAGCGCGTTGCCGAACGGGCTGGCGTCCTCGACGTTGGGCTGCTCGGCCCACGTCGCGACGGCCTCGGTGGAGACCGTGCTGCGGGAGAAGGCCGAGTCCTTGGCGACGTCGTCCTGGAAGGCGAACGACGTGGCCGGGATCCGCTGCAGGCCGGACACGCCGTCGCGGACCAGGCCGACGGAGAGGCCGCTCAGCAGGACCATCAGCACGGCGATCAGTGCGATCACCGAGCCCATCAGGACGAAGCGACCGCGCGCGAACGCGATCTCACGGAGGGCGAGGAACACGGGCGGTCAGCTCCCGGAAGTTGTCGACGGCATGTCGACAAAGATAGCAACGCGGCGTCGGGAAACTACGCCCGGCGAGTGCGAAGTGGCTCACCCCCGGGCCGGAGTGCGAGGCTGCGGCTCGCGGATTGGGAGTTCATTGGTGACAAGTCATAGACTGGCGTGTCGGTCCAACGTGGGTTCGTGTGTGGTGCACGGCTTCACGAGGTCCACCGCCCCTCGCCCGCGGGGGGAGGAGGTTCCCGGACCACCGGTAGACACCCTGATCCCCAACCAGATTGTGAGACATGGCAAAGAAGGAAGGCGTCATCGAGATGGAGGGCTCCGTCGTGGAGGCCCTTCCGAACGCCATGTTCCGCGTGGAGCTGAGCAACGGCCACAAGGTCCTGGCTCACATCAGCGGAAAGATGCGCCAGCACTACATCCGGATCCTCCCCGAGGACCGCGTGGTGGTGGAGCTCTCTCCCTACGACCTCTCCCGCGGACGGATCGTCTACCGCTACAAGTGAATCCCGCCCGGGCGTGACCCGGTGGGAGCAGGCAGCTCGCTGCCCCGCTCGCCGCGCGCCACGACCCGCCCACGGATTCTCTCCGCCACTACCGAGAAAGGGCTGACATGAAGGTCAACCCGAGCGTCAAGCCGATCTGTGACAAGTGCAAGGTGATCCGTCGCCACGGCCGCGTCATGGTGATCTGCGACAACCCGCGCCACAAGCAGCGCCAGGGCTGAGTCGCACGGGCCGGGACCATCCCGGCCCGCCACAACTGAACACGACATCCACGTGATCGCTTAGCCGACGGCACCGCCGACGGCGAACCACCTCCGGGACGGATGGCCGGAGCTGGGCACTACCGCAACACCGCCCGGACGCATCACGACCACACCACCGTGATCCATTGAAAGGAAGCCATTCATGGCTCGCCTCGTCGGAGTGGACCTGCCGCGCGACAAGCGCATCGAGGTCGCTCTCACCTACATCTACGGCATCGGCCGTACCCGCGCCCAGCAGGTGCTGAAGGCCACGGGCGTCAGCCCGGACCTCCGCGTCCACGAGCTGGGTGACGAGGAGCTGGTCAAGCTCCGTGACGAGATCGAAGCGAACTTCAAGATCGAGGGTGACCTCCGTCGCGAGGTCCAGGCTGACATCCGTCGCAAGATCGAGATCGGCAGCTACCAGGGTCGCCGTCACCGCATGGGCCTCCCGGTCCGCGGTCAGCGCACCAAGACCAACGCTCGCACCCGCAAGGGCCCGAAGCGCACGGTTGCCGGCAAGAAGAAGGCCAAGTGACCTGAGCCTCCGGCTCGTCACTGCCTCTCACCACAGACCAGCTTTCTCAAGGAGATAACGCATGCCTCCCAAGGCTCGTGCGGGCGCGGCCAAGAAGGTCCGCCGCAAGGAGAAGAAGAACGTCGCTCAGGGCGAGGCCCACATCAAGAGCACGTTCAACAACACGATCGTCACGATCACCGACCCGACCGGTGCGGTGATCTCGTGGGCCTCTGCCGGCACCGTCGGCTTCAAGGGCTCCCGCAAGTCCACCCCGTACGCCGCTCAGATGGCCGCCGAGGCCGCTGGCCGTCGGGCGATGGATCACGGCATGAAGAAGATCGACGTCTTCGTCAAGGGCCCGGGCTCGGGCCGCGAGACGGCGATCCGCTCGCTGGGTGCGATCGGCCTCGAGGTCGGCACCATCCAGGACGTGACCCCCGCCCCGCACAACGGCTGCCGCCCGCCGAAGCGCCGGCGCGTCTGATCTGGACTTGAAGGAGAACTGACATGGCCCGTTACACCGGACCCCTGACCAAGAAGTCGCGCCGCCTCGGCGTCGACCTCGTCGGCGGCGACGCCGCCTTCGAGAAGCGCCCCTACCCGCCGGGCCAGCACGGCCGCGCGCGGATCAAGGAGAGCGAGTACCGCAACCAGCTGCAGGAGAAGCAGAAGGCCCGCTTCACCTACGGCGTGCTCGAGAAGCAGTTCCACCGCTACTACGTGGAGGCCGCCCGTCGCCAGGGCAAGACCGGCGACAACCTCCTCCAGCTGCTCGAGTGCCGCCTCGACAACGTGGTCTACCGCGCCGGCTTCGCCCGCACCCGCCGCCACGCCCGCCAGCTGGTGACCCACGGTCACTTCCTGGTCAACGGCAAGAAGGTCAACATCCCGTCCTTCCAGGTCACCCAGTACGACATCATCGACGTGCGCGAGAAGTCGCTCGAGATGACGCCGTTCATCGTGGCCCGCGAGACCCACGGCGAGCGGATCGTCCCGGCGTGGCTCGAGGCGCTCCCGAACCGGATGCGGATCCTGGTGCACTCGCTGCCCGTGCGCGAGCAGATCGACATGCCGATCCAGGAGCAGCTCATCGTGGAGTACTACTCCAAGAAGTGATCTCCATGCGGTCGGGGGCGTCGCCGCCCCCGACCGCACACGCCTTTCTTCTCCCTACTCCGCACCAACTCTGGGTCCTCATATAGCGGTCGGCCCGGAAAGGAAAGAAACAAGTGCTCATCGCACAGCGCCCCAGCCTCTCGGAGGAGACCGTCGACCAGTTCCGGTCGCGCTTCGTCATCGAGCCGCTCGAGCCCGGCTTCGGCTACACGCTCGGCAACTCGCTGCGTCGTACCCTCCTGTCCTCGATCCCCGGTGCCGCCGTCACCAGCATCAAGATCGACGGCGTCCTCCACGAGTTCTCGACCATCGAGGGCGTCAAGGAAGACGTCACGGAGATCATCCTCAACCTCAAGGGCCTCGTCGTCTCCTCCGAGCACGACGAGCCCGTCACCATGTACCTGCGCAAGTCGGGTGCCGGTGACGTCACCGCCGCGGACATCGCCCCGCCGGCCGGTGTCGAGGTCCACAACCCCGACCTGAAGATCGCCACCCTCTCCGACAACGGCAAGCTCGAGCTCGAGCTCGTCGTGGAGCGCGGCCGCGGCTACGTCTCGGCCGTCCAGAACAAGGGCGCCGACAACGAGATCGGCCGCATCCCGGTCGACTCGATCTACAGCCCCGTGCTGAAGGTGACCTACAAGGTCGAGGCCACCCGTGTCGAGCAGCGCACCGACTTCGACAAGCTCGTCATCGACGTCGAGACCAAGCCGTCGATCCTGCCCCGCGACGCCATCGCGTCGGCCGGCAAGACGCTGGTCGAGCTCTTCGGCCTGGCCCGTGAGCTCAACGTCGAGGCCGAGGGCATCGACATCGGCCCGTCGCCCGTCGACGAGCAGCTCGCCGCCGACCTCGCCCTCCCGGTCGAGGACCTGCAGCTGACCGTCCGGTCCTACAACTGCCTCAAGCGCGAGGGCATCCACACCGTGGGTGAGCTCATCAGCCGCTCCGAGCAGGACCTGCTGGACATCCGCAACTTCGGCGCGAAGTCCATCGACGAGGTCAAGGCCAAGCTGCACGAGATGGGCCTGTCCCTCAAGGACAGCGCTCCCGGCTTCGACCCGTCCGCCGCCCTCGCCAACTACAGCGACGACGAGGACGACGACGAGAGCTTCGTCGAGGACGAGCAGTTCTGAGCTGATGGCGTGAGCGTGTCGCCTGTCGACGAGGGCCGCACGGGCGCTCGCTGCGCTCGGCCCGCGGGCCCTCGTCGACGCGGCTTCGCCGCGGGCGACACGCTGCCACGCCGCAGTTGTCTTCCGTAGGTCCTGCCTCCGCCTGGCGGCAAGACACGAGAGACGCAGCCGTCGGGTGGGGCCTGGCCCCGCCTGGCGGCAAGACAAGTGAAGAAGGACCGGGCAATCGCCCGGTTCCCACCTCCGGTACCTGACACGGCCGGACCTAGCACCCGGTACCTCGTACGGCCGGGCAGGAAAGAGAGAACGACATGCCCAAGCCCAAGAAGGGTCCCCGCCTCGGCGGCAGCCCGGCGCACCAGCGCCTCATCCTCGCGAACCTCGCCACCTCGCTCTTCGAGCACGGCCGGATCACGACGACCGAGGCCAAGGCCCGCACCCTGCGGCCCTACGCCGAGAAGCTGATCACCAAGGCCAAGAAGGCCCACGCCGGCGAGAACCCGCTGCACCAGCGCCGCGAGGTCCTCAAGGTCATCCGGGACAAGGGTGTCGTGCACACCCTCTTCACGGAGATCGCGCCGACCTTCGCCGACCGCCCGGGCGGCTACACCCGCATCACCAAGATCGGCAACCGTGCCGGTGACAACGCGCCCATGGCCGTCATCGAGCTGGTGACCGAGGCGTTCACCCCGTCCGCGCCCAAGGCTGCCCCGGCTGCTCCGGCCGCCGAGGTCACCAAGCCGGCCGTGGACGCCCCGGCCGAGGTCGAGGCCACCGACGAGACCGGCGAGGCCGGGGTCGTCGACACCTCCGCGACCGACGTCGAGACCGCCGAGGCGGAGACCACCGCCGAGGAGACCGAGGCTCCGGCCGAGGACGCCGACAAGGCCTGACGCCCCGCGTCACGTCGTACGACGGCCCGCCACCCCGCCGGGGTGGCGGGCCGTCGCCGTTCCCACGACTCCGCGGCAGGACGTCGAGAAGTCGGCTCGTGCGTGCTCCGTCCGTAGACTGGGGGCATGACGATCGACCTGGGGACGCCGCGCCTGCTCGAGGACAGTGAGCGTGAGGTGCTGCTCGCCGACCCCCGCGGCTACTGCGCCGGCGTCGACCGCGCGGTCGTGACCGTGGAGCAGGCGCTTGACCTCTACGGCGCCCCGGTCTACGTGCGCAAGCAGATCGTCCACAACAAGCACGTCGTCGCCAACCTCGAGTCGCGCGGCGCGATCTTCGTCGAGGAGCTCGACGAGGTCCCGCCCGGTGCGACCGTCGTCTTCTCCGCCCACGGCGTCTCGCCGGCCGTGCACCGGCAGGCCGAGGAGCGCGAGCTCAAGACCATCGACGCCACCTGCCCGCTGGTCACCAAGGTGCACCGCGAGGCCGTGCGCTTCGCCCGCGAGGGCTACACGATCCTGCTCATCGGCCACGCCGGCCACGAGGAGGTCGAGGGCACCGCTGGTGAGGCCCCCGAGCAGACCGTCCTCGTCGAGCACCCCGACGACGTCGACCGGCTCGAGTTCCCGGCCGACGCCAAGCTGGCGTGGCTCTCGCAGACCACGCTGAGCGTCGACGAGACGATGGAGACCGTCCGCCGGCTGCGCGCGAAGTTCCCGCAGCTCGAGGACCCGCCGAGCGACGACATCTGCTACGCCACCCAGAACCGCCAGGTCGCGGTCAAGGAGATCGGCGCCGCCGCCGACCTCGTCATCGTGGTGGGCTCCGCGAACTCGTCGAACTCCGTGCGTCTCGTCGAGGTCGCGCTCGAGGCCGGCGCCAAGGCGTCGTACCGCATCGACGACGTCTCCGAGCTCGACGAGTCCTGGCTCGAGGGCGTCCGCTCGGTCAGCGTCACCTCCGGCGCCTCGGTGCCCGACCACCTCGTCCAGGAGGTGCTGGGCTACCTCGCCGAGCGCGGCTACCCCGACGCCCGGCCGGTGCAGACCGCCGAGGAGACCCTCGCGTTCTCGCTCCCCAAGGAGCTGCACCGCGACCTCAAGGCCGCCGGCCGCGCCTGAGCCATGGCCCGCTACCTCGACGTCCACCCGGACAACCCGCAGCCGCGGCTGCTCGGCCAGATCGTCGACGCGCTCAACGACGACGCCCTCATCGCCTACCCCACCGACTCCGGCTACGCGCTCGGCTGCCGCATCGGCAACCGCGACGGCCGCGACCGGATCCTGCGGATCCGCGGACTCGACGACAAGCACCACTTCACCCTGCTCTGCAAGGACTTCTCCCAGCTCGGGCAGATGGTCCACGTCGAGAACTCCGCGTTCCGCGCCATCCGCGCCGCGACCCCCGGGCCCTACACCTTCATCCTGCCCGCGATGCCCGACGTGCCCCGCCGCCTGATGCACCCCAAGAAGCGCACCGTCGGCGTCCGCATCCCCGACCACACCTTCGTCCAGGCCCTCCTCGCCGAGCTCGGCGAGCCCCTGCTCAGCTCCACCCTGATCCTCCCCGGCGAGACCGAGCCGCGGACCATGGGCTGGGAGGTCAAGGAGGACCTCGACCACGACGTGGACGTCGTCGTCGAGGCAGGGGAGACCCCGGCCGAGCCGACCACCGTCGTGGACTGGTCCGACGGCGCCCCCGAGGTCATCCGACGCGGAGCCGGCGACCCCGACCGCTTTTGATGGCGCGAGCGCGTCGCCGACTGGCTTGGTGGCGCGAGCGCGTCGCCTGTCGACGGCTGCGCGCAGGCACTCGCTCCGCTCGGCCCACGCTTGCCGCCGACGCGCCTTCGGCGCGGGCGCCGCGCTGCCGCGCGCGCGGTTGCCTTTCGTAGGTCCAGCCTCCGTCTGGCGGCAAGACCGGCGTAGGTGGTCCGAGCGTTGCTCCCGGTGGTTGAGGTGCGAGGCCGCGGGCGCCGCGCTCGTGCCTGATTGCGCGAGCGCGTCGCCTGTCGAGGTCGGCGCGCGCGGTTGGCTTCGGGAGGTGGCACAGTCCGTCTGGCGGCAAGCCTTGGGTGCGCTTCGCCTGACTCCCGGTGGTTGAGGTGYGAGGCCGCCCGCGGCCGAGCCTCGAAACCTCCGGGCCTGCGGGGCGGGCTGCGGTGAGCAGGGTCAGCGCGGGTGGGTGGTGAGGTACTGGCGGCGTACGGCGAGGAGGGCGAGGCAGGCGCCGTAGCCGAGGGCCAGGGCGATCCCGTGCGAGGAGAGGCCGGAGACGGTCGCCTGCACCACGCCGTCGCGCTCGTCGGCGACCGCACCAGGCTCGGCGATGGCGAGCAGCAGCACGACGGCCAGCATCGCCAGCGGCGGGAAGACGCCGACGGAGAAGAAGTCGCGGGGGCGGACGAGCAGCGCGAGGCCGACGCAGACCGTCGCGAAGACGAGGTCGTGGAACAGGCCGAGGCCGTCGGAGAGGACCAGGTCGACCACCGCCGCCGACATGATGAGCGCGCTCGCGAGGCGCAGCGCCCCGCCGGCGGGGCGGGTGCCGGCGTCCCAGAGCGTGGCGGGACGGGCGCGGACGGAGCTCACCCCTCCACGCTAGGACGTGAGGGCGCCCGACCAGCGGATTTCCCCGGCCGGGTCGGGTCGGTCGGGTCGGTCGGGTCAGTCGGCGAGGTCGACGAGGTCGACGACCACGGGGGCGTGGTCGGACGGCGCTCCCGGGAACACCGACGGGTCGCGCTCCTCGCGGTCGATGAACGCCCCGGTCACCCGCTCGGCGAAGGACGCGGAGCCGAGGACGAAGTCGATCTTGAGGCCGCGGTCGCGCTCGAAGCGCTGGCGGTAGTAGTCCCAGTAGGTGTAGCTCGGGGCGTGGTCGCGGGTCACCTCGGACCAGCCGCCGTCGAGGAACGCCTGGAAGGCGGCGCGCTCGGCGGGGGTGACGTGCGTGGAGTTCCTGAACTGCTTGACGTCGAAGACGTCGTCGTCGGTGGGGCAGATGTTCCAGTCGCCGACGAGCGCGGTGGGGGTGTCGAGCCACTCACCGGCGGCCTCGCGCAGGCGGGCGAGCCAGTCGAGCTTGTAGACGTAGTGCGGGTCGTCGGGCTTGCGCCCGTTCGGCACGTAGAGGCTCCACACCCGCACCCCGCCGCAGGTCGCACCGAGGGCACGCGCCTCGACCTCGGCGGTGTCGCCGTACCCCGGCTGGCCGGGGAAGCCGACGGTCACCTCCTCGAGGCCGACGCGGCTGATCAGCGCCACACCGTTCCACTGGTTGAGCCCGTGTGCCGCGACCTCGTAGCCGCGCGCCTGCAGGCCCATGAGGGGCAGCTGGTCCTCGCGTGCCTTCGTCTCCTGCACGGCGAGCACGTCGATGTCGTGCCGCTCGAGGAAGGCTTCCACGCGGCCGATCCGCGTGCGCAGGGAGTTCACGTTCCAGGTGGCCAGTCGCACCGGCCAACCCTAAGGTGCACGCATGGACCGCGTGCGGCGGGGACCCGGGCTGGCGGTTGTCGTCGCGCTCGTGGCCGGTGCGCTCGCCGGGGGTCTCGCGGGCGGCTTCCCCGACCTCCACGTCTACCGGTACGGCGGCGACACGGTCCTGCACGGCGGCGGGCTCTACGACGCCGACGACCCGGTGACCGGCTACCCGTTCACCTACCCTCCCTTCGCGGCGCTACTGATGGTGCCGCTGGCCGTGGTGCCCGGCTGGGTGGCGGCCGCAGCGTGGACCGGGGCGTCGACGGCAGCCCTGGTCGCCACGGTGGCCCTCGTGCTGCGGGCGCAGGACCGGCCGGTGCCGGCGTGGTTGCTCGTCGGGACCGGTGTGGCCGCGCTGGGCCTGGAGCCGGTGTGGCAGACGCTGTCGTTCGGGCAGGTGAACCTGCTGCTGGTGCTGGCGTTGCTCGTCGACCTGCTCGGCCCGCGGCGGAGGTGGTCAGGCGTGCTGGTCGGGGTGGCGGCGGGCATCAAGCTCACCCCGCTCGTCCTCGTCGTGCTGCTCGTCCTGGTCGGCCGGCGCACCGACGCCGGGCGGGCGGTGGCGACGTTCGCGGTGACGGTGGCGCTCGGGTTCGTCGCGCTGCCGGGACCCGCGGCGTCGTACTGGACGGACGGACTGCTGGAGGCGCGCCGGGTCGGTCCACCGGCCCTGGCGCACAACCAGTCCGTCCACGGGGCGCTGACCCGCGTCCTCGGCGAGCCCGCCCCGGTGTGGCTGTGGCTGCTCGTCGCCGGCCCGGTCGCGCTCGCCGTGCTCGCCGTCGCGGTGCGGCGCTGGCGTGACGGCGACGAGCTGCTCGCGGCCTGCCTCGCCGGCATCGCCATGCTCGTCGCGTCGCCGGTGTCGTGGTCGCACCACTGGGTGTGGGCGGTGCCGCTGGCGCTCGTGCTGTGGGGGCGCTCCCGGCTCGCAGCGCTCGCGTGGACGGCGGTGTTCGTGGCCCGGCCGTTCACCTGGCCGCCCTGGGCGGAGGGCCGGGAGTACGACTGGCGCTGGTTCGAGCACCTGCCCGGCAACGCCTACCTGCTCGCCGGCCTCGCGCTCACGGTCGCAGCGGCGGTGCCAGGTGCCGTCAGCGGGCGAACGCGGCGAGGAACCGGTCCCGGACCTGGTCCATCCGCCACACCGGGGCGTCCGGGTCCGGGTGGATCCCCGGCTGCCAGCCCCAGCCCTCGATCCGACGGATCACCTCGGGGTCCTGGGCGAGCACGGTGACCGGCACGTCCCGGCCGGGGGAGGGGCCGCTGACGAACGAGTGCGGCTGGTGGTCGCCGACGATGATGACGACGCGGTCGGGGTCGGGCCAGGTCGTGAGGAAGGAGAGCAGCGTGCGCCAGGTGTAGCGCACGGACGCGGCGTAGTTGCGCTGCGCAGCCTCGGGCTCGTCGTCGCCGTCGACCGCCTCCGCGCCGCGTTCCGGCATGCCGTCGAACACCGAACCGTCGCCGACCTGCGGCCACGGCACCAGCTCGGGCACGGGCGCCCAGGGGTGGTGGCTCGAGACGAGGTCGACCTCGGCGAACACCGGTGCCCGGTCGGCCGGGGCCAGCTCGGCGCGGCGCAGGTGGTCCAGCGTGTACTGGTCCGGCATCGAGGCGTAGCCGAACTCCGGCCCGCGGTAGCCGACGTTCCGCGAGTCGTGGAGCGCGTCGAAGCCGTAGTACGCCGCTCCCTCGGGCCAGTCGCGGGTGTTGGCCGGCACCGCGAACACCGTGCGCCACCCCGCGTCCGCGAACGCGCTGGTGAGGCTGACCCGGTTGCTGTCGAGGAGCTGGGCGTAGCGCTGCTCGCTGTCCGCCCACGCACCCGACTGCAGGGTGCCGTGCGCCAGCCAGCTCGCGGCGCCGAAGGTCGGCGAGGTGAGGAAGGCGCTGCGGGAGTGGTAGCCGGCGGCGGCCAGCTGCCGGTCGCCGCGCTCGAGGACGTCCACCACGGACGGGGCGAACCAACTGTCCTCCAGCGCGACCCGGCCGTAGCTCTCGAACCACACGAGCAGCACGTCCTTGCCGCGCAGGCCGCGCAGCAGCTCGTCGCCGGGCACGCGGGCGTAGTCGTCGTCCTCGAGCACCCGGGTGAAGACGTAGGTGTCGTCGCGGTCGGCGCGCACCTGCTCGACGGTGTCCGCCACCCCGCCGACGGGGCCACCGACGGCAGCACACACCGCCCACACCACGGCCAGCGCGGCGAGGCTGCGCCACGTGGTGCGCGGGTGCTCGGCCGCCGTCCGCGCCACCCGCACCGCGGCCCGGGTCAGGCCAGTCGCCAGCGCGGCGACGGCCGCAGCCAGGCCCACGGCAGCGAGCACGGCGGGCAGCGTGCCCTCGGTGTCGCGCAGCACCTCGAAGCCCTTCGGCAGGTAGGACCAGTCACCGAGCACGTGGAAGGACCGGTCGAGGTAGAGGTCGAAGCCCAGGCCCAGCCCGCGCAGCACCGCCAGGACGGTCGCCCCGACCCCCACCGCGCCCGCGAGCACGAGCCGGCCCCGGGCCGGCAGCAGCAGGGCGACGGCGAGCAGCACCAGCCCCTCCACCGGGATGCGTACGACGTCGGCGAGCCCCAGGCCGTCGACCACCCGCGGCGGGGCGAGCGCCACCCACAGCACCGCGACGGCGGCCAGCGTGACCAGGCGCGGCGGCGGCTCCGTCGTACCGGCGGGCAGCGGGGCGTCGGCCGGGTCACCGCGGTGCCGCCACTGCCACAGCACGTCGTGGCCGAACGACTCGACGAGCAGCAGCAGGGCGACCACGAGGGCGCTGCGGGCCGTGGAGTCCGGCAGCAGGCCGGACGCGGCGACCGCCAGCACGACGCCCTGCACCGCGGCGACGACCTTCGCCCAGTAGCGCGGCGGCGTCGGCCGCCGCAGCCAGGGCAGCGGTCGCTGCGCGAGGACGTAGGCGTAGCGCATCGCGCCGATCGCGAGCACCCACCAGCCCAGCAGCGGCGCGACGTGCACGCTGAGCGCCGCGATCAGGAACGCGTCGGTCTCCATGTCGAAGCGCGCGCCGAACGCGCTGGCGGTCGCGGTGCGGCGGGCGACCCAGCCGTCGACGGCGTCGAGCACCAGCGCGACCGCGGCGAGGGCGACCAGGACGGCCGTGAGCGTGGTGTCCAGCGGCTCGACGAGGCCGCGGACGGCGAGCACGGCGACCGCGACGGCGAGCACGGCCCGCGTCGCGGTCACCCAGTCCGCCGGGCCCGGCCCGGCGCGGCGCTGGTCCCGATCCATCGCACCTCCGCCCCGATAGTGTCGTACGTCACGAGGACGCGAAAGGAGTCCACGGTGGTCGTTCAGGCTCGGGCGTACTGGACCGCCGAACCCGGCCGGGGCGAGGTCCGCACCGTCGAGCTCCCGGACCCGGGGCACGGTGAGGTGCTGGTGCGCGCGCTGCGCTCGGGGATCAGCCGCGGCACCGAGACGATCGTCCACCAGGGCCGGGTGCCCGCCAGCCAGCGCGCGGTGATGCGCGCGCCCTTCCAGGAGGGCGACTTCCCGGGTCCGGTGAAGTACGGCTACCTCAGCGTCGGCGTCGTCGAGCGCGGGCCGGACGGGCTCGTCGGCCGCACCGTGTTCTGCCTGCACCCGCACCAGACCGCGTACGTCGTGCCGGCCGACGCCGTCGTGTCGGTGCCCGACGGCGTGCCGGCCGAGCGCGCCGTCCTGGCCGGCACCGTCGAGACCGCCCTCAACGCGCTGTGGGACGCACCACCGCTGCTCGGCGACCACGTCACCGTCATCGGTGCCGGGCTGGTCGGCTGCTGCGTCGCCCGGCTCGCCGCCGGGGTCCCGGGGGTACGGGTCACCCTCGTCGACACCGACCCGGCGCGGGCCGAGGTGGCCGCCGCGCTCGGCTGCTCGTTCGCCGCGCCCGGCGACGACCTCGGCCGCAGCGACCTCGTCGTGCACGCCAGCGCCACCGAGGCCGGTCTGCGCCGCGCGCTCGAGGTGGTGCAGCCGGAGGGCACGGTGCTCGACCTTTCCTGGTACGGCGACCGGCCGGTCGCCGTACCGCTGGGGGAGGCGTTCCACTCCGGCCGGCTCACCCTGCGCAGCAGCCAGGTCGGCGCGGTGTCACCCGCCCGCCGCGGCACGCGCACCCATCGCGACCGGCTCGCGCTCGCGCTGGAGCTGCTGCGGGACCCGGCGTTCGACGTGCTGCTCACCGGGTCCTCGCCCTTCGACGCGCTGCCCGCCGTGATCGCGAAGATCGCCGAGGGCGCGATGCCGGGCCTGTGCCACGTCATCGACTACCCGGCCGACCACCCCCACGAGAGCCAGGAGGACTGATGTTCCGGGTGACCGTCCGCGACCACATCATGATCGCGCACAGCCTGCAGGGGGAGGTGTTCGGTCCGGCGCAGCGGCTGCACGGCGCGACCTACGTCGTCGACGCGACCTTCGCCGGACCCGAGCTCGACGCCGACGGCATCCTCCTCGACATCGGTCGCGCCACCGAGGTGGTGCGCGGCGTGCTCGGCCGGCTGCACTACCGCAACCTCGACGACGAGGACGTGCTCGCCGGGCAGAACAGCTCCACCGAGGTGCTCGCTCGCTGGGTGGCCGACTCGCTTGCCGACCGGGCGACCGGCGGCGACCTCGGCCCCGGCGGCCGCAACCTCACCGGGATCGAGGTCACGCTGCACGAGTCGCACGTCGCTCGCGCCAGCTACGAGCGGACGCTGTGAGGCTGCACCTGCTGGTGCCCGACGGCATCGCCGATCCGCGTCGGCCCAGCGGCGGCAACACCTACGACCGCCGGCTCGCCGCTGGCCTCGGTGCTGCCGGGTGGCAGGTCGCGGAGCACCACGTCGGGCGGGTGCCGCTCGCCGACGCGCTGGCCGGGCTGCCCGACGGTGCCCTCGTGCTCGTCGACGGCCTCGTCGCCTCCACCACACCCGCGCTGGTGGCGGAGAGCGGTCGGCTGCGCACCGCCGTGCTGCTGCACATGCCGGGCTCGGGCCCGTGCGAGCCCGAGGTCCTGCGCGCCGTGCACGCCGTCGTGGTCCCCAGCCGCTGGGCCCGCGACCGGGTCACCGACCTCGGCGTCCCGGCCGGTCGCGTGCACGTCGCGGCGCCGGGCGTCGACCACGGCCCCGTCGTCGCGGGCTCGCCCGGCGGCACCCGCCTGCTCTGCGTCGGCCCGGTCACCCCCGCCAAGGGGTACGACGTCCTGCTGGCCGCACTCGCCGACCTGGTCGACCTCGCCCACCTGCCGTGGCGGTGCCGCTGGGTCGGGGCGCTCGACCTCGACCCCGGCTTCGTGGCCGACCTGCGCGCCGAGGCCGCGCGGCTCGGCATCGCCGACCGGGTCGAGCTCACCGGACCCGTCGCGGCGACCGGGCTCGACACCCTGCGTGCCGACACCGACCTGGTCGTCGCCCCGTCCCGGCGCGAGTCGTGGGGGATGGCGCTCGCCGAGGGCCTCGCCCGCGGCCTGCCCGCCGTCGCAACCGACGTCGGCGGCCACCCCGAGGCGCTCGGCTCGGTCGGGTCGGTCGACGACGAGCCGCCCGGGGCGCTCGTGCCTGCGGGGGACGCCGCTGCCCTCGCCGCCGAGCTGCGGTCGTGGCTCACCGACCCCGCCCTGCGCGACCGGTGGCGGTCCGCCGCGGCCCGGCGCCGCTCCGCGCTCGGGAGCTGGGCCGGGACCGTGGAGCAGGTGGCCGCTGCCCTCGATCCCGTCGCGCGGGGCGTCGTACCGACGGGGCGGGGGTAGCGGACGGATGAGGACCGGGCAGGTGACGGCGTGGGCGAGGATCCGGCTGGCGGTGGCCGTCGCGATCCTCGTCGTGATCGTCGTGCGCCTCGGCGCCGAGCCCTTCCTCGACGGGCTGCGGCACACCGATCCGCTCGCCCTGCTCGTCGCGCTCGTGGTCACCGCGATCACGACCGCCTGCTGCGCCCGCCGCTGGAGCGTCGTGGCTGCCCGCCTCGACGTGCACGTGCCCTTCGCGACCGCCTACCGCAGCTGCTACCGCTCCCAGCTCCTCAACGCGACCCTGCCCGGCGGGGTCGTCGGCGACGTGCACCGCGGCTACCGCCACGGCCGCGACACCGGCGAGCTGGGCCGTGGCTTCCGGTCGGTGGCCTGGGACCGCGCGAGCGGGCAGGCGGTGCAGGTCGCGATGGTGGCCGCCGTCGTACCCCTGCTGCCGGAATCGGTCCGCGGCTGGGTGCTCACCGTGCTGGGCGCCGTCGTCCTCCTCGGCGCACTGCTCCTCTCCGCGGCCCGCCGCGAGGCCGTCGCTGCCCTCGGCCGCGGCTGGCCGGAGGTGCTCGTCCTGTCGGCGCTCGCCGCTGCCGGGCACGCCGTCGTGTTCCTGGTCGCCGCCCGCACCGCCGGCGTCGAGCTGTCGACCCCGCGCCTGCTCGCCCTCGCCCTCCTGGTCCTGCTCGCCTCCGCACTCCCCGTCAGCATCGCCGGCTGGGGGCCGCGGGAGGGCGCGGCGGCGTGGGCCTTCGGCGCCGCCGGACTGGGCGCCGCCACCGGCGTCGAGGTGGCCGTCGTCTACGGCGTCATGTCGCTGGTGGCGACGCTGCCGGGCATGCTGGTACGTGTGCCCGGTCCACCGGCCCCGTCGAGGACACGAAGGGAGGCCGCGCATGGGTGAACGGCCCTACGTCCTCCTGAGCTGCTCGGTCTCCCTCGACGGCTACCTGGACAGTGCGGGGGAGGGGCGCCTGCTGCTCTCCAACGATGCTGACTTCGACCGCGTCGACGAAGTGCGCGCCGGCTGCGACGCGATCCTCGTCGGCGCCGCCACCGTCCGCAACGACGACCCCCGCCTCCTCGTCCGTTCCGAGGAGCGCCGACGGCCGCCCCGCTGGCCCGGTCAAGGTC
>NZ_VLJQ01000060.1:58598-59937 GCF_007829375.1 Nocardioides sp. J9
GCGCGGCCGCCGCCTTCGTGGGAGGTCATACGAATCGTGGGCTCCAGGCCACGACCTGCATGACGGTTTGGAGCGTTCCTCCCGGTGGTTGAGGTGCGACGAGCGCCAGCGAGGAGCCTCGCGGTTCTGATGGCGCGAGCGTGTCGCCTGTCGAGGGCTGCGCGCGGRCGCTCGCAAGCTCGGCCCGCACTTGCCCTCGACGCGCCTTCGGCGCGGGCGCCGCGCTGCCGCGCGCCGTTGGCTCCGGTAGGTGGCTGCGTCAGCCTGGCGGCAAGCCTTCTCCCGGTGGTTGAGGTGCGACGAGCGCCAGCGAGGAGCCTCGATACCTACGGGCCGGCGAGGCGGGCTGTGGCGGGAACAGTCCGGTGGCCCGGGCCACTGGTTTCGAGGCTCGGCGCTGGGGCGCCTCGCACCTCAACCAGCGGCGGTCGGTCGTCCCTAGTGGGGGCGACCTCAGCCGGCGACAGTTTGGGTGGGCGGACATGCCGACGACCCCGCCGGTGGGCGGGGTGTGGGGCGTGGTGGCTAGTAGTCGTCGGGGTCGATGCGGCGCGGGGTGTCGAGGACCTTGGTGCCTGTCGGTCCGACGAGGACGTGGCGTCCGTTGGGGGAGAGCCAGAGGTAGTGGCTGGGCTTGATGGTGACGTACCGCCACAGGCTGAAGGTCTTGGCGCGGTGGTGCCTCCGGCAGAGCGGGACGAGGTTGCACGGGCACGTCGGGCCGCCGCGAGCATGCTCGACCGAGTGGTCGAGGTCGCAACGGGTCGCTGTGACGGTGCAGCCGGGGAACCTGCAGGTGTGGTCACGCAGCTGGACCCGGGCGCGGTGACGGTCGGGGATCTCCCAGGAGTCGACGGGGATGCAGTCGGCCAGGTCGACGACGGGTCTGACGATCACGGTGGTGCGCGGTGCCTGCAGCCACTCCTTCACCTGCGCGGCCGATACCGGAGCACCGGTCTCCTCGCAGCGGGCGACGGGGTTGTCGCCGGTGAGGGTGGTGTCGGTGACGTGGATGTTGAGCGTGACCCGCCGGCCGGGGGAGGTGGCGATGACCTCGCCGGTGTCGGGGTCGGCGAAGAGAAGGTCGAGGGAGAGGTCCTGCCGTGCCAGCTCAGCGGCGGCCTTGGAACGGCGGACGTCCAACGATGAATCGTCGCCGCACTTGCCGAGGAGGATCGCTCGGCGGGTGACCGCTTCATCGAGGTCGTGGCCGTCGGCTGCGTCCATCAGGCCGTGGATCACGACGTGGCCGGTGTCGCTGGGCTCGTCGATGTCGAAGTGCCGGTGGTCCGATACCCGCTGCCGTTCGGCTTCTGCTCGTTCCGGGTCGAACCGCAGG
>NZ_VLJQ01000061.1:0-57452 GCF_007829375.1 Nocardioides sp. J9
GCGTCCATCAACGCGTCGACGTAGACCAGGCCGTTGTCGGCACCCGTGATGGTGAACCGACGCTGGTCGGCCCGCTTGCGCCGTTCGGCTTCGGCTCGTTCCGGGTCGAASCGSGCGATGGCTTCGGTGACGAGGCGGTCGATCTGTGCCCAGGTCACCGACTCCACGGCGATCGCGAGCTGGTGGTCCACCCAGGCTGCTGCCCGTTGGGTGAGGGGGTGGGTGAGCTCGGCGATCCGCAGCGCCCGCCAGGGGGCGAGSTTGTTGTCGAGGACCGCGGTGTAGAGCTCGGGCAACCGCCAGGCGCACTCGAGGATCTTCCCGACGTAGAGGCGACCACCGTCGGGTGTGCGGCCCAGCACGGCGATGAGCTCCATCAACGCGAACTCCGACACCAGGGGTGCGCCGGGGCCGGCGATGGGGATGCCGGTGTCGAGGAACCCGTCTCGCATCGTCGCCGCCTGGCCGTCCTGGTCGGGGTTGT
Source organism: Nocardioides sp. J9 (assembly GCF_007829375.1). Taxonomy (NCBI): domain Bacteria; kingdom Bacillati; phylum Actinomycetota; class Actinomycetes; order Propionibacteriales; family Nocardioidaceae; genus Nocardioides; species Nocardioides sp. J9. The sequence goes on from NZ_VLJQ01000061.1 coordinate 485, forward strand.
CGATGGTGTTGGCGTCTGCCCAGGCGACGATGTTGCGCCACTCGCTGACCTCGAGGTGGGCCCGGGCCTCGGACTCGTCGGCGATCCTCGACAGCAGTGATGCTGTCGAGGGTGTCGACGATGGTGTCGACGGGGTGCTGGTTCCGAGCTCCATAACTGGATTCTTCCAGAGAGCACCGACACTTTGATCGGGCGGAAACCCGCCTGTGGACTGGAGATTCGGGAGATTCTCTGTCCACAGCCCGCCGTCAGGGCCCGGTGGTTTCGAGGCTCCTCGCTAGCGCTCGTCGCACCTCAACCACCGGGAGAAGGGCTTGCCGCCAGACGAGGGCTGAACCTACGCAGGCAACCGCGTGCGCGGCAGCGCGGCGCCCGCGCCGAAGGCGCGTCGAGGGCAAGTGCGGGCCGAGCCTGCGAGGCCTGCGCGCAGACCTCGACTGGCGACGCGCTCGCGCCATCAGCACCGCGAGGCTCCTCGCTAGCGCTCGTCGCACCTCAACCACCGGGAGTCGGGCGCCGAGCAAGACCAGCCCACGAGCGCTACGGGACCGCAGGTCGACCGCCGGACCCGACCTCCCGCCGTCCCCCCTCGTTCGCTGCCTTTCGGAGCTGTACCGGCTACGCAACCGCAGCCTGTCCGGGACCGACCCGCGCTCCGCCTACCCAACCGCAGGCGGACCGGCGAACCCGACCACCTACCCAGCGGTGTCGTCGCTGCCTTGCCCCACTGTGCCGGCCACGCAACCGCAGCCTGCAGAGGCTGCGGCGACTGAAGCGCCCCCGTGTCCCCGCTGATCACCTGCCGGCGTCGCCGACGAGCCGGGCGACGCCGGCCAGCGGGATGGACAGCCAGTTCGGGCGGTTGCGGGCCTCGTAGAGGCACTCGTAGACCGCCTTGTCGACGACGTACGCCGTGAGCAGGGTCCGGTCGGCGGGCCCGAGGCCGCCCTCGCCGCAGTACGCCCCGAGGAACGCCCGGCGGTTGCGCTTGGCCCACTCGGCGGCGCGGACCGCTCGCTGGTGCTGCACGTCCGGGTCCTCCTCGGGCATCGAGGCGGCGACGGCGTGCGGGGCGTAGTCGAAGGAGCGGGTCATGCCGGCGACGTCGCGCCAGGGGGAGTCGGGCAGCAGGCGCTCGGCGAGCGGCTTGGCGGGCTCGCCCTCGAAGTCGACGAACTTCCAGCCGGCGACGGTGCGCAGGGTCTGGCCCAGGTGGAGGTCGCCGTGCACGCGCTGCACTTGCACCTCGCCGAGCCCGGCGACGGCGGCGAAGACGGCGCGGGCGCCGTCGGCGTGCTCGGCGAGCTGCGGCACCACCCCGATCGCCCCGTCGAGGCGCTGGGTCATCACCTCGGCGAGCACCGAGGCGGACATGGTCGAGGTCGGGAAGGCGTCGCGCAGCTGCCGGTGCACCTCGGCGAGCGCCTCGCCCAGCCGGGCCGCCTCGGAGGCGAAGTCGCCGCCGACCTCCTCGGCGTGCAGGTCGGCCTCGGCGAAGAGGTCGCGCACGCTCGCGAGCGCCTGGCCCCAGCCGTCGCTGGCGGTGCGCAGGAACTGCTGCAGCATGCCGAGCTGGTGCCCGTCGCTCTCGATCCACCCGTAGAGCGCCGCCACGTGGGTCGACCCGGCCTCGGTCAGCGCGCGGTGCGTGGTGACGTCGGGGTTCTCGCCGGGCGTCAGCCTGCGGAACAGCTTGAGCACCGCGTCCTCGCCGAAGAACACCGACGAGTTCGACTGCTCGCCGCTGAACGGGCTCGCCGTCGCGCCGGGGTCGAGGTCGTGCCCGGGCACGCGCACGAAGCGCAGCCCGTCGGCCACGTCGGGCCCACCGGCCGCGTCACCCTCCGGAGAGTCCAGGAACGCCCGCAGGTACGACGCCATCGCGTCGCGGTCCTGCACCGCGTCGTAGCCGGGGCGGCCGTCGTCGAGCCGGCCGACGAGCGCGTGCTCGAGCCGGTCCTGCGGCTCGTCGTACACCGCCAGCGGCACCTGGTAGAGCTCGGTGTCGCCGTCGTCGTAGGAGACCTCGGCCAGCAGCACCACCACCTCGGGGGAGGTGCCGACGGTGCCGGCCCGATGGGTGCGGCTGAGCGTGAACTCGCGGCCCTTGCCGCCGAACCAGCGGCTCCSGCCGATGAACGCGGCGAGCTGATCGTCGATCACAGCACCGGCCTCCCTGTCGCCTCGGGGTCCGTGAGTCGGAACCAGTAGAAGCCGTGCCCGCTGAGGGTCAGGAGATACGGCAGCTCCCCGATCGCGGGGAAGGGGACCCCGCCGATCAGCTCGACGGGCACGCGCCCCTCGAACCGCCGCAGGTCGAGCTCGACCGGCTGCGGGAATCGGGAGAGGTTGTTGACGCAGAGGATGACCTCGTCGCCGTCCTCGCGGTGCAGCACCCGGACGTAGGACAGCACGGTCGGGTTGGAGCCGCCGAGGTCCTCGAACTCGCCGAGCCCGAAGGCGTCGTGCTGGCGGCGGATGTGGATCATCCGCCGGGTCCAGTGCAGCAGCGACGAGGGGTTCTCGAGCTGCGCCTCGACGTTGACGCTCTGGTAGCCGTAGACCGGGTCCTGGATGACCGGCAGGTGCAGCTTGCCCGGCGTCGCGGCCGAGAAGCCGGCGTTGCGGTCCGGCGTCCACTGCATCGGGGTGCGCACGCCGTCGCGGTCACCGAGCCAGATGTTGTCGCCCATCCCGATCTCGTCGCCGTAGTAGAGGACGGGGGAGCCGGGCAGCGACAGCAGCAGCGCGGTGAACAGCTCGATCTGGTTGGTGTCGTTGTCGAGCAGCGGTGCGAGCCGCCGGCGGATGCCGATGTTGGCCTTCATGCGGGGGTCCTTGGCGTACTCGCCCCACATGTAGTCGCGGTCCTCGTCGGTGACCATCTCCAGGGTCAGCTCGTCGTGGTTGCGCAGGAAGATGCCCCACTGGCAGCCCGAGGGGATCGGTGGCGTCTGCTCCATGATCTCCGAGATCGGGAAGCGCGACTCGCGCCGCACCGCCATGAAGATGCGCGGCATCACCGGGAAGTGGAAGGCCATGTGGCACTCGTCGCCGCCGACCTCCGGGTCCCCGAAGTACTCGACCACGTCGGTCGGCCACTGGTTCGCCTCGCACAGCAGCACCCGGCCGGGGTAGTTGTCGTCGACGAACCGGCGGACCTTCTTGAGGAACTCGTGCGTCTCCGGCAGGTTCTCCCCGTTCGTACCCGGTCGCTCGTAGAGGTAGGGCACCGCATCGAGGCGGAAGCCGTCGAGGCCCATGTCGAGCCAGAACGCCATCGCGTCGAGCATCGCCTCGTGGACCTTCGGGTTGTCGAAGTTGAGGTCCGGCTGGTGGTGGAAGAAGCGGTGCCAGTAGTACTGGCCGCGCACCGGGTCGTAGGTCCAGTTCGACGGCTCGGTGTCGACGAAGATGATCCGCGCGTCCTGGTAGAGCTCGTCGGTGTCGGACCAGACGTAGAAGTCGCCGTACGGACCGTCCGGGTCGGTGCGCGAGGCCTGGAACCACGGGTGCGCGTCACTCGTGTGGTTCATGACGAAGTCGATGATGACCCGGATCCCGCGCTCGTGCGCGGCGTCGAGGAACGCGTGGAAGTCCTCGACGCTGCCGCACTCCGGCAGGATGTCCGTGTAGTCGGCGACGTCGTAGCCGCCGTCACGCAGCGGCGACGTGAAGAACGGCGGCACCCACAGGCAGTCGACGCCGAGCCACTGGAGGTAGTCGAGCTTCTCGGTCAGCCCGCGGAAGTCACCGGTGCCGTCGGCGTTGGAGTCGCGGAAGGACCGGACGAGGACCTCGTAGAAGACGGCCGTGCGGAACCACTCCGGCTCGTCGTTGAGCACGGTCTGGGGGGACGAGCTCACGGGCGCTCCTTCACGGTGAGGATGTGGGCGGGCTGCGCGGGTTCGAGCCGGACGTAGTTGTGCTCGCTCCACGTCCACGTCTCCCCGGAGAGCTCGTCGTGCACGGCGTACGACGACCCGGGCGCCAGGCCGAGCGCCGCGAGGTCGAGGTGCACCATCGTCTCCTGCGGCTGGTGCGGGTCGAGGTTGATCACGACGACGACGCGGTCGTCGGGGCCGTCGACCCCGCCCGGGGTGGCGGTCTTGCTGAAGCACAGGACGTGGTCGGAGTCGGTCGCGTGCACCGTGAGGTTGCGCAGCTGCTGCAGCGCCGGGTGCTCGCGGCGGATCGCGTTCAGCCGGGTGATGTACGACGTCAGGTCGGCCCCGACGGTGCCGGGGGCCGTCGCCGCGGCCCAGTCCCGCGGGCGCACCTGGTACTTCTCCGAGTCGAGGTACTCCTCGCTGCCCGGGCGCACCGCCACGTGCTCGCCGAGCTCGTAGCCCGAGTAGACGCCCCACGTGGGGGAGGAGGTCGCCGCCAGCACGGCCCGGATGCGGAAGGCCGCCGGGCCGCCGTACTGCAGGAACTCGTGGAGGATGTCGGGGGTGTTGACGAAGAAGTTCGGCCGCATCCGGTGCGCCGACTCCTGGCTGACCTCCTCGAGGTAGTCCTCGACGTCCACCTTGGCGGTGCGCCAGGTGAAGTAGGTGTAGGACTGGTGGAAGCCGACCGCGCCGAGGGTCTGCATCATCGGCGGCTTCGTGAACGCCTCGGCGAGGAAGAGCACGTCGGGATCGGTCTCGCGCACCTTCGCGAGCAGCCACTGCCAGAACGCGACCGGCTTGGTGTGCGGGTTGTCGACGCGGAAGATCCGCACCCCGTGGTCCATCCAGTGGCGCACGACCCGCAGCACCTCGGTGGCGAGGCTGTCGGGGTGGTCGTAGGGGTGGGCGTCGAAGTTGACCGGGTAGATGTCCTGGTACTTCTTCGGCGGGTTCTCGGCGTAGGCGATCGACCCGTCCGCCCGGGTGGTGAACCACTCGGGGTGCGCCTCGACCCACGGGTGGTCCGGCGCCGCCTGCAGCGCGAGGTCGAGCGCGACCTCCAGGTCGAGCGAGCGGGCCTCGGCGACGAACGCGTCGAAGTCGTCGATCGTGCCGAGGTCGGGGTGGATGGCGTCGTGCCCGCCGTGCTGCCGATCGCCCACGGCGACCCGTCCCAGTCCTCGGGGATCGGCTCGCCCTCGGGAGCGACGGTGTTGTTCGGTCCCTTGCGGTTCACCTCGCCGATCGGGTGGATCGGCGGCAGGTAGACCACGTCGAAGCCCATCGCCGCGATCGCGGGCAGCCGCTTCGCGGACCCGGCGAAGCCGCCCTCGGAGCGCGGGAAGAACTCGTACCAGCTGCCGAAGAGCGCCCGCGGGCGGTCGACGAACACCGGGAACGGGCCCTCGACGGTCAGCAGGTCGCGCAGCGGGTACGACGCCAGCACGGCCCGCAGCTCCGGGGACTCGAGCTGGGCCAGCCTCGCCTCGGCGGGTCGTCCGGCGTCGCGGGCCGCCTTGACCGCGGCCTTCAGCTCGCGCTGGGCGTCCTTGTCCTTCTTCAGCCCGTCCTTGAGGGTGGGGTCCTTCAGCACCCGCTCGAGCAGCAGGGCGCCCTCGGCGAACATCAGCTCCACGTCGATGCCGGCGCGGACCTTGATGCCGGCGGCGTGCTGCCAGGTGGCGACCGGGTCGGACCACGCGTGCACCTCGAAGGACCACGGGCCCTCACCGTCGGCGACGACCCACGCCTCGTGCCGGTCCACGGTGTGCCGGTCGGTGGGGGTGAGCGGCCGCATCCGGACCGGTGGTCGCCGGTTGCCCTCCGGGTCCACGAGGACGACCTCGGCGCCGAGCCGGTCGTGGCCCTCGCGGAAGACGGTGGCGCTCACCGGGAAGGGCTCTCCCACCACCGCCTTCACGGGGAGGGCTCCCTCGGTCGGGCCGGTCGCGAGGACCGGCTTCACGTCGATGACGGGGATTCGTCCGACCATGTCTCGAACCTAACGGTGTGTCCTACGGGTTGGCCACGTCCCACACGTCGACCGTGTCGCCCGCAGCGAGCGCGGTGGTACCCGGCTTCACGTCGATCAGTGCGTCCGCTCCTGCGAACCACCCGAGAAAGGCCGAGCCCGGCGGCCCCCACGGGGTGACGGTGCCCTCGACGCGGTCGAGCCGCGCCCGCCGCCACTGCCGCTTGGCAGGCAGCGGGGTCAGCGGCTCGGTGAGCCGCGCCCGCACCACCGGGCGGTGGGGGACGGGGTGCCCGAAGGCGGCGCGCAGCGCGGGCCGGACGAACACCTCGAAGGAGGTGAGCGCGCTCACCGGGTTGCCGGGCAGGCAGACGACCGGCACGCCGGAGACGACGCCCGAGCCTTGCGGCATGCCGGGCTGCATCGCGACCTTGACGAACTCCACGCCGCGCGGCCCGAGCCCGTCCTTGACCACCTCGTAGGCGCCGGCGCTGACGCCGCCCGAGGTCAGCACGAGGTCGACCTCGCCCGACGCGAGCTCGCCGTCGAGCAGCGCGAGGAAGGTCGGCACGTCGTCCTCGACCCACAGCTTGCGCACGGCGACCCCGCCGGCGTCCTCGACCGCCGTGGCGAGCAGGGCGCCGTTGGCGTCGCGGATCTGCCCGGAGCCGGGGACCGGCTCCTCGGCCAGCTCCGACCCGGTCGACACGACCAGCACCCGCGGCCGGCGTCGTACGACGACGTCGCGGACGCCGAGCGCGGCGAGCACCCCGACCTGGGCGGCCCCCAGCAGCGCGCCCGCGGCGAGCACCTCGTCGCCGACCGCGACGTCGCTGCCGGCCCGGCGCACGAAGGTCCCGGCCGCGCGCTCGGCGGTGATCGCCACGGTCTCCGTTCCGCCGTCGGTCACCTCGACCTCGACCACCGCGTCGGCGCCGCGGGGGACCGGTGCGCCGGTCATGATCCGCACCGTCGTGCCCGGGGCGAGCTCGCCGACGGGGGCGCCGGCCGGCACGTCGCCGGCGACCGGCAGGCGCACCGGTGACTCCGGGGTCGCGCCGGCGACCTCGGCCGCACGCACGGCGTAGCCGTCCATCCCGGAGTTGTCGAAGGCAGGTAGCGGCTCGCCGGCGCGGACCGGCTCGGCGAGCACGCGCCCGCCGGCGTCGGCGAGCGGGACCCGCTCGGTCGGCCAGTCCCCGGGCCCGCCGGGGCGGGCGAGCAGGGCGGCGACGTGGTCCTGGTGGTCGGTCACGGAGCGGAGGGCTGCGGTGCTCATCGGGAGCCAGCCTAGGGAAGGTGCGTAACCCCCGCGCCCCTCGACGGTTGGAGATGGCAACAGACGGGCGAGGCGGGTCATGGGGGCTGCCTCGCCCGTCTCGTGCTTTTCCTGCGCCACCCGCGCCGCTGGCGATCATTGGATCGTTCAAGTCGAGGTGGGTTACCGTCGACCCATGCGTGCCATCCGACGCTTCACGGTCCGCCCGGTCCTGCCCGAGGAGCTCGCCGCGCTCGGCGAGCTCGCGGCCAACCTGCGGTGGTCGTGGCACCCGCCGACCCAGGCGTTGTTCGAGGAGATCGACCCCGAGCTGTGGCAGGAGGTCCGTGACCCGCTGCGCCTGCTGGGCGAGGCCCCGGCGGAGCGCTGGCGCGAGCTGGCCGCCGACGCGTCCTACGTGGCGCGGGTCGCCGAGGTGCGCGCCGACCTGGCGTCGTACCTCACGGGGGAGCGGTGGTACCAGCGGGCCGGCGCCGCCGCGCCGGAGGACACCTGGCCGGCCTCGATCGCCTACTTCTCCCCGGAGTTCGGCATCACCGCCGTGCTGCCGCAGTACTCCGGCGGCCTCGGCATCCTCGCCGGCGACCACCTCAAGGCGGCCAGCGACCTCGGCGCGCCGATCACCGGCGTCGGCCTGCTCTACAAGCACGGCTACTTCCGCCAGGCGCTCTCGCACGAGGCGTGGCAGCTGGAGAGCTACCCGGTCCTCGACCCCGACGGACTGCCGCTGTCGCTGTTGCGCGAGGAGGACGGCGCCCCGGCCGTGATCTCGATCCGGATGCCCGGCGCGCCCGACCTGCTCGCCCGGATCTGGGTGGCCGCGGTGGGCCGCGTCCCGCTGCTGCTCCTCGACACCGACTTCGAGGACAACCCCGGGCAGCACCGGCTCGTCACCGACCGGCTCTACGGCGGCAACACCGAGCACCGGCTGCGGCAGGAGCTGCTCCTCGGCGTCGGCGGCGTGCGCGCGCTGCGCGCGTGGTCGCGGATCACCGGCGCCCCCGAGCCCGAGGTCTTCCACACCAACGAGGGCCACGCCGGCTTCCTCGGCATCGAGCGGATCCGTGAGCTCACCGCCCAGGGCGACCTCGACTTCGCGACCGCCCTCGAGGTCGGCCGCACCTCGACCGTCTTCACGACCCACACCCCGGTCCCGGCCGGCATCGACCGCTTCCCGCGCACCCTCGTCGAGCAGTACCTCGGCGAGCAGGGCGCGACGCCGGGCGTGCCGGTCGACCAGGTGCTCGCGCTCGGCGCCGAGGACTACGAGGGCGGCGACCCGGGCGTGTTCAACATGGCGGTGATGGGCTTCCGGCTCGCGCAGCGCGCCAACGGCGTCTCCCAGCTGCACGGCCACGTCAGCCGCGGCATGTTCAACGGCCTGTGGCCGGCCTTCGACGAGGCCGAGGTCCCGATCTCCTCGATCACCAACGGCGTGCACGCCCCGACCTGGGTCGCCCCCGAGGTCGCCGGGCTCGCCAGCGCGCAGGGTGCCGACTGGGAGGGCGACGACACCGAGGCGTTCTGGGCGGCCTTCACCAAGGTCCCCGGCCCGGACGTGTGGCGCACCAAGCGCCTGCTGCGCGAGCGCCTCGTCGCCGACGCCCGGCGCCGCCTGCGTCGCTCCTGGGAGGAGCGGGGTGCCGCCCCGGCCGAGCTCGCCTGGATCGACGACGCCCTCGACCCCGACGTCCTCACGATCGGGTTCGCCCGCCGCGTGCCGTCGTACAAGCGGCTCACGCTGATGCTGCGCGACCCCGAGCGCCTCAAGTCGCTGCTGCTGCACCCCGAGCGACCCGTCCAGCTGGTCGTCGCCGGCAAGGCCCACCCCGCCGACGACGGCGGCAAGCGGCTGATCCAGGAGCTGGTGCGCTTCGCCGACGCCGAGGACGTGCGGCACCGGATCGTGTTCCTGCCGAACTACGACATCTCCCTCGCGCAGCCGCTCTACCCGGGCTGCGACGTGTGGCTGAACAACCCGCTGCGCCCCTACGAGGCCTGCGGCACCTCCGGCATGAAGGCCGCCCTCAACGGCGGGCTCAACCTGTCGATCCTCGACGGCTGGTGGGACGAGTGGTACGAGCCCGAGTTCGGCTGGCCCATCCCGTCCGCCGACGGCCTCGACGACTACTCCGACAAGCGCGACGACCTCGAGGCGGCCGCGCTCTACGACCTCATCGAGAACGAGGTCGCGCCGCGCTTCTACGACCTCGACCACGAGGGTGTCCCCGGCCGCTGGGTCGAGATGCTGCGCCACACCTGGGCCAACCTCGGCCCGAAGGTGCTCGCCACCCGGATGGTGCGCGACTACATCGCCCAGCTCTACGCGCCGGCCGCCGCCAACGCACGCACCCTCGCCGCGACCGAGGACGGCGCCCGCCAGCTGGCCGGGTGGAAGGCCCGCGTGCGCGGCGCCTGGCCCGGCGTGCGGGTCGAGCACGTCGAGGCCGTCGGCGTCGGCGACGTCACCGAGGTCGGCTCCCGGATGACCGTGCACTCCTACGTCGCCCTCGGCGAGCTCGGTCCCGACGACGTCGAGGTCCAGCTGGTGCACGGCCGGGTCGACGCCGAGGACGCGTTCGTCGAGTCCACGACGACCCCGCTCACCCGCGTCGAGTCGTACGACGGCGGGCGGCACCGCTTCGACGCCGAGATCGAGCTCGGCCGGCCCGGCCCCTTCGGCTACACCGTCCGCGTCGTCCCGCGGCACCCCTTGCTCGTCGCGCCCGCCGAGCTGGGCGTCGTCGCGCTGGCCTGAGCGCCGCAGCCGTCCAGGACCCGGTCGCTCAGGCGTCGGCCTCCCGCATCACGACCACGCTGCGGGGGCCGATGGCGAGCCGGCCGCCGACCTCGACCCGGCGCCCGACGGGGAGGCCGGGGGCGGTGGACAGCACGACGTCCCCGGCGTGCACCCAGTCGTTGTCCGGCAGGTAGACCTCGACCGGCTCCGCGCCGGCGTGGAACCACAGCAGGAAGGACGCGTCGATCAGCTGCTCGCCGCGCGGGCCGGGCTGGCGCAGCGGGCGGCCGGAGACGAACATCCCGACCGTCGCGAGGCCGGCGTCGTGCCAGTCGTCGGCAGTCATCTCGCGACCGGTCGGGTGCAGCCAGGCGAGGTCCTTGGGGCCGCCGACGATGGTCGGGCGCCCCTCGAACCAGTGCCGCTGGCGCAGGGTGCGGTGCTCGCGGCGCAGGCGCAGGGCTGCCCGGGTCACCTCGTACACGTCGAGCCAGGCGTCGTCGGCGCGCCAATCGACCCACGAGATCTCGTTGTCCTGGCAGTAGGGGTTGTTGTTGCCGCGCTGGGTGCGCCCGCGCTCGTCACCGGCCGTCAGCATCGGAACCCCGTTGGACAGGCACAGCGTCGCCATCAGGTTCGCGGCCTGCCGCCGGCGCAGGGCCACGACCTCCGGGTCGTTGGTCTCGCCCTCCACGCCGTGGTTCCACGACCGGTTGTTGTCGGTGCCGTCGCGGTTGTCCTCGCCGTTGGCCTCGTTGTGCTTGTGGTCGTAGGACACCAGGTCGCGCACGGTGAACCCGTCGTGCGCGGTGACGAAGTTGACCGAGTTGTAGGCCGAGCGCCCGTCGTCGGCATACAGGTCCGAGGAGCCCGCGAGCCGGGTCGCCACCTGCTGCGTGCCGTGGGACTGTCCGCGCCAGAAGTCGCGGATCGTGTCGCGGTACTGGTCGTTCCACTCCACCCACGGCGGTGGCATCCGGCCGACGAGGTAGCCGTCCATCGACACGTCCCACGGCTCCGCGATCAGCTTCACGTGCCGCAGCACCGGGTCCTGGCCGATCGCGGTCAGCAGCTTGCAGGCCATGTCGACGGGGATGCCGTCCGGGCCGGCGGTGCGGGTGAGCGCCGACATCAGGTCGAAGCGGAAGCCGTCGACGTGCATCTCGGTGACCCAGTAGCGCAGCGAGTCGAGGATCAGCCGCAGCGCGAGCGGGTCCTCGGCGTTCACCGTGTTGCCGCAGCCGGTGACGTCCCAGTAGGTGTCGTCGAAGGCGCCGTCGCCGTCGGGGGCCGGCGGGACCCGGCGGTAGAAGCCGCGGTCGTCGAGCCCGCGGAAGGAGTACGTCGGCCCGTCCGGCCCCGCCTCGGCGGTGTGGTTGTAGACCACGTCGAGGATCACCTCGATGCCGGCGGCGTGCAGGCTGCGGACCATCTCCTTGAACTCGGTCACCTGCTGGCCCATGTCGCCGCTCGAGGAGTAGGCCGCGTGCGGCGCGAAGTAGCCGATCGAGTTGTAGCCCCAGTAGTTCACGGTGCCGCGCTCGACCAGGGCCGGCTCGGGGAAGAACTGGTGCACCGGGAGCAGCTCGACCGCGGTCACACCGAGGTCGCTGAGGTAGTCGGTGACGACGGGGTGCCCGAGCCCGGCGTACGTGCCGCGCAGCTCCTCGGGGATCCGGTCGTGCAGCTTCGTGAACCCCTTGACGTGCAGCTCGTAGACGACCGTGTCGAGCCAGCGGCGGCGGATCGGGGTGTCGCCCTGCCAGTCGAAGGTCGGGTCGACCACGACGCTCCACGCCGAGCCGGGCCCGCCGGACACGGCCAGGCCGTAGGGATCGAGGAGCAGCAGGCTCGGGTCGAAGCGCATCCCCTCCTCGGGGGCGTACGGACCCTCCACCCGGTAGCCGTAGCGGGTCCCGGGCTCGATCGAGGGGAGCGCGCCGTGCCAGATGCCGAGGGACTGCTCGGTGAGCGGGTAGCGCCGCTCAGCCCCGCCCGGGCCCGGCAGCCCGACGCACAGCCACACGGCCGATGCGTTCGGCGCGTGGACGGCGAAGTTGGTGGACTCCGGGGACCAGGTCGCGCCGAGGGGCCAGTTGCGTCCCGGCCACACCGCCGCCTGCTCTCCGAGCGTTCGCCACAGGGTGGGAGTCACCCGGCCCATTGTGCCGCGCCGCCGGGGAGGACCCGCCGAACTGGAGGGTTCATGTCACCCGCGCGAGCGGGTAGCGGCAGAATGCGGGACGGGGGCCCAACCCCGAGACCCACCGAGAGGGAGCAGATGACCAGCGAATTCGTTCGCCTCGAGGTCGCCGACGGCGTCGCGACGATCCGGCTCGACCGACCGAAGACCATGAACGCCATCAGCCTCCAGGTCCAGGACGAGCTCTCGCTCGCTGCGGCCGAGTGCACCGACCGTGCCGACATCCGTGCGGTCGTGCTCTGGGGTGGGGAGAAGGTGTTCGCCGCCGGCAACGACGTCAAGGAGATGGCCGGCATGTCCTACACGGACATGGTCGACCGGGTCGAGAAGCTCCAGAACGCGGTCAACTCGATCGCCCGCATCCCCAAGCCCGTCATCGCGGCCGTCAACGGCTACGCGCTGGGCGGCGGCTGCGAGCTGGCGATGGCGGCCGACGTCCGCTACGCCGCCGACAACGCCGTGCTCGGCCAGCCCGAGATCCTGCTGGGCATCATCCCCGGCGCCGGAGGCACCCAGCGCCTGCCGCGCCTGGTCGGCCCCAGCACCGCCAAGGACTTGCTGTTCACCGGCCGCTTCGTCAAGGCGGAGGAGGCGCTGTCGATCGGCCTGGTCGACCGGGTCCTGCCCGCCGCCGACGTGTACGACGAGGCGCGGGCCTGGGCCGCCAAGTTCGCCACCGCCGCGCCCTACGCCCTGCGCGCGATCAAGGAGTCCGTCGACCGCGGCCTCGAGGTCGACATCGAGACCGGCCTGCAGATCGAGCGGCAGCACTTCTCCGCCGTCTTCGCCACGCAGGACAGCCGGACCGGGATGGCGTCGTTCGTCGAGAACGGCCCGGGCAAGGCCACCTTCGAAGGTCGGTGACCGGCATGTCCGGGGACGACAGCGCCGAGCGAGGGACAGAAGGGACAGGGGACGAGATGCCGGGAGAGCACAAGGCCGACGCCGACGCCGACGCCGACGCCGACGAGCCCACCAGCTCGGCCGAGCCCACGGGCACGACCTCGGGCAGCCGCTCGCTGGTGCTGGCCCGGGTGCGGGACAACGCAGCCCGGGTGGTCTGGATCATCTGCGTGACCCTCGCCCTCGTGCTGGCCGCGGCCGCCTTCTCCTACGCCCTCGAGGCGAACGAGGAGAACAGCCTGGTCCAGGCCGTCCGCGACCTCGCCGACACCTTCGACCTCGGGTTCTTCGACCTGGACAACCCGGTGAAGGCCTTCGAGGACCCGAACGGCGCGGTCAAGACGGCGCTGTTCAACTACGGGATCGCCTGCGTCGTCTACCTGGTGGTCGGCCGGGCGCTCGAGCGCATCCTGCGACCCTGACCCACCACGGCGCACCGCGCCGGTGTGAGGGAATCCACTGAGACGCGGATTCCGACCGCCGTGACCGGACGGTAACCTGCAAGACGCTGTCCGGCAACGGACCTCAGTTGCTCCCTGCCGCGGGCCACGCTGCGGGGAATCACGAAGCACAGGAAGGGGCCGGTCCGGCCACAACCATGACTCTCTCCAACATTGTCGTCCTTGTGAAGTACGTCCCGGACGCGACGGGTGACCGGAAGTTCGAGGCGGACAACACCGTCGACCGCGTGGGTGTCGACGGTCTGCTGTCGGAGCTCGACGAGTACGCCGTCGAGCAGGCTCTCCAGATCAAGGAGAAGCGCGCCGACGAGGAGATCACCGTCACCGCGCTGACCGTGGGCCCGGCCGAGGCCGAGGCCGCCGTGCGCAAGGCCCTGCAGATGGGCGCCGACAAGGCCGTCCACGTGCAGGACGACGCCATCGCCGGCTCCGACGCCGCCGCGACGTCGCTGGTGCTCGCCAAGGCGATCGAGAAGATCGGCGTCCCGGAGCTCGTCGTCGGTGGCCTCGCGTCGACCGACGGCGGCATGAGCGTCGTCCCGGCGATGCTCGCCGAGCGGCTCAACCTGCCGCAGGTCACCCTCGCCGCCGTGGTGGAGACCCAGGGCGACCAGGTCCGCATCAAGCGTGACGGCGACACCGCCACCGAGGTCATCGGCGGCACCCTGCCGCTGGTCCTGTCCGTGACCGACCAGTCGGGCGAGGCCCGCTACCCGTCGTTCAAGGGCATCATGGCCGCGAAGAAGAAGCCGCTGGAGACGCTCTCGCTCGCCGACATCGGCGTCGACGCCTCCGAGGTCGGCCTGGACGCTGCGTGGACGAAGGTCGAGGCCACCGCGGCCCGCCCGCCGCGCACCGCCGGCGAGATCGTCAAGGACGAGGACGGCTCGGGCGCCACCGCGCTGGTCGAGTTCCTCGCGTCGAAGAAGTTCATCTGAGAAGCGCTGAGGAGCAGAAACAACATGTCTGAAGTCCTGGTTCTCGTCGACCACGTCGACGGCGCTGTCCGCAAGCCCACCTACGAGCTGCTGGCGATCGCCAAGCGGATCGGCTCGCCCTCGGCCGTCTTCATCGGCGGTGCGGACAAGTCCGCCGCCGTCGCCGACGCCGTCAAGGCCTACGGTGCCGACAAGGTCTACGTCGTCGACGACACGGAGATCAAGGGTTACCTCGTGGCCCCCAAGGCCGAGGTGCTGCAGCAGCTGGCCGAGAAGACCTCGCCCGCCGCGATCCTCATCCCGGCCTCGGCCGAGGGCAAGGAGATCGCCGGCCGCCTGTCGATCAAGCTCTCCTCGGGCCTGATCACCGACGCCGTCGACGTCAAGGTGGAGGGTGAGGACATCGTCACCACCCAGTCGGTGTTCGCCGGCAACTTCACCGTCGACGCCAAGGTCGTCAAGGGCACGCCGATCATCGCGGTCAAGCCCAACGCCGCCGCTCCGGAGGAGGGCGCCGGCGCCGGCGCCGTCGAGGAGTTCGCCGCGCAGATCTCCGACGCCGCGAAGACCGCGCAGATCGTCGCCGCCCAGCCGCGCCAGTCCACCGGCCGCCCCGAGCTCACCGAGGCCGCCATCGTGGTCTCCGGTGGTCGTGGCACCGGCGGTGACTTCACCGCGGTCGAGGCCCTCGCCGACGCCCTCGGTGCCGCCGTGGGCGCCTCGCGTGCCGCCGTCGACTCCGGCTGGAAGCCGCACACCTTCCAGGTCGGCCAGACCGGCAAGGTGGTCTCGCCGCAGCTGTACGTCGCGAACGGCATCTCGGGTGCGATCCAGCACCGCGCCGGCATGCAGACCTCGAAGACGATCGTGGCCGTCAACAAGGACGAGGAGGCCCCGATCTTCGAGCTCGTCGACTTCGGTGTCGTGGGCGACCTCCACGCGGTCCTCCCGGCCGTGACCGCCGAGATCGAGAAGCGCAAGGGCTGAGCGAGGCTCTGCCCCGACGCGAACGCCGCGGACACCGGATGGTGTCCGCGGCGTTCGCCGTTTTCTGCTTCGTGGGAGTCGCCGGAGGGCTCAGTGCTCCTCGGAGCCGTAGCCGCGGTCGTCGATGATGCCGACCCGGTAGAAGCTGAGCTTCCGGTTGGCGCCCTTGCCGCTGAGCTTCACCTTGCGCAGGGCCCGGTTGTTGCCGGTGTTCGACTCGACCAGGTTGCGGTTCGGGTTGCCCTCGACGGCGATGTAGTAGATGCCGTTGGGGAGGTTGTCGACCCGGAAGGCCTGGCCGGCGCGGAACTGCTCGTAGGTGTCGCCGGAGCCGGGGGAGAGGACCTCCCGCAGCGAGATCGACGACTGGTCGCCGCAGGAGGTGTGCAGGTCGGTGTTCTCGGGCTGCCAGTCCGCCCCGGGCACGGTGTAGTCCACCGCGTCGGTGTTGGCCAGGCAGAACGACTCCTTGCGCGAGACGACGACCTCGGTCTTGTCCGCGTTGAGCAGCGAGTACTTCGCGAAGTCCTTGAAGTGCCAGTGGTTGTGGCTGGGGGCCTTGTGCCAGATCATCGTGCCGACCTGGCGGTAGCCGGTCTGGTTGCCCTCGGAGTCGATGAAGTACTGGAAGGCGTCCATGACGTCCTGCGTCCCGCGCCGGAAGCCGTCGACGACCAGCGGGCCGTCACCGGCGTTCCACACCGTCGCCGAGAAGCGCAGGTACTTCTTGTTGGGCGACAGGCGCATGCTGAAGGCCGGCAGCGACCGGAGGTCCGGGACGGCGTCGGTCGGCGCGCCGGCCTGCTTCGCCCGCGGCTTCACCGCTGCGGGCCGCAGGCGCGTCGACGTCGTGCCGTGGTCGCGCCGGCCGTAGTAGTAGTCGTCGTCGCTGGGCTTGGTGACCACCAGGCGGTACTTGCGGCGGGCGTCGGCCGGGGCGATGCCGAGGGTGGAGACGAAGCGGTTGGCGATCCGGGCCGTCACGTCGTACCTGCCGCGGGGCAGGCGCAGCCGGCTCTCGCTGATGTCGATGTTGCTGATCCAGCCCTCCTGGATGCCCTGGACCGAGCCCTTGGTGAACGGGTTGGCGGGGCACCACATGGGGTACGGCGAGCGCAGCGGTGCGTCCGGGTGGCTGCGCTGGGTGTTCCACTGGTTGAGGCACACGTCGAGGCGCCGGGTGCGGACCAGCTCCCCGTCCTTGGCCCGCCGGATCTCGAGCACGATGAAGTTGTCGAGCGCGTCCCAGCGGTCGTTCGGGCCGGCCGGGATCTGCACCGGGCCGTTCGGCGACTGCCAGTACGTCTCGATCTGGTCGATCCACTTCGTGCGGTGGGCGCGGACCTCGAAGGCCTGGTCGCGGGCGAGGAGGTTGAGGCCGATGTCGCCGTAGAGGAAGCCGTCGTAGCTGCCGACCTCGACGACCGGGGCGCCGGTCAGGGCGACGGGCGACGAGGGTTCCTCGGCCGCGCGGGCCGGCCCGGGGGCGGCCGGCGCGGTGGGTGCGGTGAGCGTGGTGAGCGCGGTGAGCGTCGCGGTGGCGAGCGCGGCGACGGTCACGCCGGGTCGGAGCTTCACGGGTTGTTCCTCTCGGTCGGGTCGGGGGTCCCCCGCTGATCCTGACGCGCGCGGCACCCGTTTGGTTGCGAACGGCAGATGCCGCGTTGGATTCAGGTTGGATTCAGTAAGTCAATAGATATACCTTGCATTCGTGGAAGACGCGCCGCGCCGTCCCGGTCCCGTGCCCCTGGTGGCGATGCTCGCCGTCCTCGTCGTCGCCCTCGGCCTGCTCCCGACGGTGCCGCCGGCGTCCGCCGAGCCCGAGGCGGCGCCGGCACAGGGGGAGGTGCCGCGTGCCCGGGCGCCGTGGACCCCCTACACCGGCATCACCTTCAACTGGCCGGTCGGCACCCGGGCCGAGCGCACCGTCATCGCGCGGCGGATCAACGCCGCGATCGACCACACCCCGCGCGGCGAGACGATCCGGATCGCGACCTACAACCTCGGTCTCAAGGCCAGCGCCGACAAGCTGATCCGTGCCCACCGCCGCGGTGTGAGGGTCCAGGTCATCGTGAACGCCAACCTGGTCGGCCGGCTCGAGGCGAGGGTGCAGCGGGCGATCGGCAAGAACCCCGCCCGGACCAGCTTCCTCTACGTCTGCAAGCGGGCCTGCCGCAACAGCAGCCCCGGCGGCAACATGCACCTGAAGATCTACTCCTTCACCCGCACCGGCACCGCCAGGCGGCTGTTCATCAGCAGCTCGGCCAACCTCGCCGGACCAGCCGTGCACGGGCAGTGGAACGACTCGGTCGCCATCGCGGGCAACGACGGGCTGTTCACCGCGTGGTGGAAGCTGTTCGACGAGATGCGCCGGGACCGTGCCGCCTCTCCTCGGCGGGTGACCTTCTCCAGCGAGGAGGTCACGGCCTTCTTCCAGCGGCCGGGCACCAGCACCCCCGGGCGCACCACCGTCGGCAGGGCGGTCACGGATGCGCCGTACCGCCGGCTGCAGGATGTCGGCTGCCGCGCGCCCGAGGGCTTCGGCAACGCCGCGGGCCGGTCGGTCATCACCGTCAACATGCGTGCCTGGTACGCCCGGCGGGGGGAGCGGCTCGCGGGCCTCCTCGCGCGGAAGAAGGGCAACGGCTGCCAGGTCCGCGTCATCGGCTCCCTGATGAGCAAGGAGGTCGTGCGGATCCTGAAGCGCGCGGGGATCCCCGTGAGGTCGGCCGACTGGGACTGGGGACCGCGGACGTCGACCTCCGACCCGGACAAGATCGTCTACGGGCCCAGCTGCTACTCGCACCTCAAGTACGTCACGGTCAACGGCTCCTACCGCGGGCGCGGCGACCGCCTGGTCTGGACCGGGTCCGAGAACTGGTCGCCGCCCGGGCTGGGCAGCGACGAGGTCACCCTGGAGCTGCACGGCGCCCTGGTCACCCGCGAGTACGACCGCATGTTCATGCGGATGTGGAAGAGCCCCCGGGCCACCCACCGCGTCGGTCCCGAGCCGACGTCCCGCCCCTGCGCCTGACGGGCGGCGCCGGCCCCCGGCGCCCTATCCTTGAGCCATGAGTGCCGAGGCCGCCGTACGTGAAGTCGCCCAGCGGGCGCGGGTCGCGAGCCGGGGGCTCGCCCTCGCGACGCGGGCGCAGAAGGACGCCACGCTGCACGCGATGGCCGACGCCCTGCTCGACCGCTCCGCGGAGGTCCTCGCGGCCAACGCCGAGGACGTCGCCCGGGCCGAGGCCGACGGCACCCCGGCCAACATCATCGACCGGCTGCGGCTCACCGACGAGCGCCTCGAGGGCATGGCCCAGGGCCTGCGCGACGTCGCCGGCCTCGCCGACCCCGTCGGCGAGGTGGTCCGCGGCAGCGTCCTGGCCAACGGCCTCGAGCTGCGCCAGGTCCGCGTGCCCTTCGGGGTCGTCGGGATGATCTACGAGGCCCGGCCCAACGTGACCGCCGACGCCGCCGGCATCTGCCTCAAGTCCGGCAACGCGGTGCTGCTGCGCGGCAGCTCCTCGGCCCGGTCCAGCAACGCCGCGATCGTGGCGGTGCTGCGCGACGCCGTGACCGCCTCGGGGCTGGAGGCCGACGTCGTCCAGCTCGTGCCCGGCGACTCCCACGACAGCGTCAAGGCGCTGATGCGGGCCCGCGGCCTCGTCGACGTGCTCATCCCGCGCGGCGGTGCCGGCCTGATCCAGTCGGTCGTCAACGACTCGACCGTCCCCGTCATCGAGACCGGCGTGGGCAACTGCCACGTCTACGTCGACCGGGCCGCCGACCTCGACAAGGCGCTCCCGATCGTCCTCAACGCCAAGACCCACCGCACCAGCGTCTGCAACGCGGCCGAGTCCCTGCTCGTGCACGCCGACGTCGCCGCGGAGTTCTTGCCGCGGGTCACCGCCGCCCTGCAGGAGGCCGGCGTCACCGTCCACGGCGACGACGCCTTCGGCGCCCTCGACGGTGTCGTGGCCGCGACCGACGACGACTGGGCCGTCGAGTACCTCTCGCTCGACATCGCCGCACGGGTCGTCCCCGACATCGACGCCGCCCTCGAGCACATCCGGACCTGGTCCAGCGGCCACACCGACGCCATCGTCACCGAGGACCAGGGGGCCGCCCGCCGGTTCGTCGCCGAGGTCGACTCCGCGGCGGTGCTGGTCAACGCCTCCACCCGGTTCACCGACGGCGGCGAGTTCGGGTTCGGCGCCGAGATCGGGATCAGCACCCAGAAGCTCCACGCGCGCGGTCCGATGGGCCTGCCGGAGATGACGTCGACCAAGTACGTCGTCATCGGCGACGGCCACGTCCGCTGACCCGTCCCGGCGCGCCGGGGGACTCAACGATAGGTTTCGCGGCATGGCAGGCTCACCGGACCGGATCTACGCCGATCCCTCCGTCGAAAGGCTCTTCACCGGAGCCACGATCATCACCTTCGTCCGCACCGCGATCACGCTCGCGATCGCCGTGTGGGCGGCGTACGACGAGAGCCTGGCGTGGATCGTCATCGGCCTGGTGACCTACTGGGTCGGTGACAGCATCGACGGCGAGTGGGCCCGGTGGCGCGACTGCGAGACCCGGATCGGCGCGGTCGTCGACATGATGTGCGACCGGCTCAGCTGCGGCGCGCTCTACGTCGGCCTGATCTGGCTCCAGCCGGGTGGCTGGATCGACACCGACCCGATGACCTGGATCGGCATCCCGATCGGGATCTACCTCTTCGAGTTCATCGTCATCGACATGTACCTGTCGCTGGCGTTCCTCGCCTGGCCGATCCGCAGCCCCAACTACTTCCACGTCGTCGACCGCCGGATCTACCTCTGGAACTGGTCGCGCGTCGGCAAGGCCGCCAACTCCGGCGCCTTCGCCGTCATCCTGCTCGTGAGCGGCTGGGTCTGGCTCGGCACGATCATCGCGGTCGGCCTGCTGGTGCTGAAGTGCGTCTCCCTGCGCTGGCTGCTCCAGCTCGGCGTCCCGGTGCCCGAGCACGTTCCGGCGCCCGAGCACGAGAGGGCCGCCTCGGGATGATCCTCTGGCTGACGACCTTCGCGTTCAGCCTCGCCTCCGCGCTGCTCCCGTTCCTCCCCATCGAGGTCTACATCGTCGGCGCCGCGGCCTCTGACCGCACCACCGCCGCCGCGATCGCCCTGGGCATCGCGGCCGGCGCCGGCGCCACCGTCGGCAAGGTCGTCGTCTACGAGGCCGCCCGCCGGGGCTCGGAGTCGCGGTGGGCCCAGAAGAAGCTCTCCGCCCCGAAGGTGAAAGCCACCTACGACAAGTGGATGGGCCGCATGCAGGGCCGGCCCTGGTACGGCGCCGCCGTCATGTTCCTCGCCGCGTCGGCCGGCCTCCCGCCGCTGCTCGCGATGGCCGCCCTCGCCGGCATCCTCAGGATGCCCCTGTGGGCCTTCGTCCCCACCGTGCTGCTCGGCCGCACCATCAGGTTCACCTTCCTCTTCCTCGGCGTCGACGTCGCCATCCACTAGCGCCGGCCGTCAGCGCGGTCGGCCGGTGGGACGCCACCTGTGAGATGCCGGCAGGGGACCGGATACGATGCCGCCATGCTCAGCCAGATCAGCCTCGCCGCCCTCACCGTCGCCAGCGCCGCGGAGGAGCACGGCGGCGAGCCCGCCGTGAACCCGTGGCTCATCGGTGGCGGCGTGCTGGCCTTCCTCCTCTTCCTGCTGCTCGGCCTGGTCTGGTTCGGCGGCGGCCGCGAGCACAGCTGACGCACCGGTCGAAGGGACCGCAGTGCCAGGGGCCGACGGCCGCACCCGGATCGGGGTGATGGGCGGCACGTTCGACCCCATCCACCACGGCCACCTGGTGGCCGCCTCCGAGGTCCAGGGGTGGTTCGACCTCGACGAGGTCGTCTTCGTCCCCACCGGCCAGCCCTGGCAGAAGGCCGACCGCGAGGTCTCGCCCGCCGAGCACCGCTACCTGATGACGGTGATCGCCACCGCCGCGAACCCGCGGTTCACGGTCAGCCGCGTCGACATCGACCGGGCCGGACCGACGTACACCGTCGACACGCTGCGCGACCTGCGCACGGAGCGTCCGGACGCCGACCTGTACTTCATCACCGGCGCCGACGCGCTGACCGACATCTTCAGCTGGCGCGACGCCGACGACGTCTTCGACCTCGCCCACTTCGTGGGCTGCACGCGCCCCGGGGCGGACATGGACCCCGCGACGTTGGCGAAGATCCCGCACGACCGTGTGACCATGGTGGAGGTGCCGGCGCTGGCGATCTCGTCCACGGAGTGCCGTGAGCGGCAGCGGGCCGGCCAGCCGATCTGGTACCTCGTCCCGGACGGCGTCGTGCAGTACATCACCAAGCACGGGCTCTACCCGCCCACCACCGGAACGGAACCTGAATGACTGCCTCTGAGCACGCTGTCGAGCTGATCCGCGTCGCCGCGCTGGCCGCGTCCGACAAGCTCGCCACCGACCAGCTCGCGTTCGACGTCAGCGAGCAGCTCGCCATCACCGACGCCTTCCTGCTCGCCTCGGGCGCCAACGACCGCCAGGTCCGCGCCATCGTCGAGGAGGTCGAGGACAAGCTCCGCGAGGTCGGCGCCAAGCCGATCCGGCGCGAGGGCCACCGCGACGGCCGCTGGGTGCTGCTCGACTACGGCGACGTGGTGATCCACGTCCAGCACACCGAGGAGCGCGAGTTCTACGCCCTCGAGCGGCTGTGGCGCGACTGCCCGGTCATCGACCTGCCGGCCGAGGTCACCGGACCGCCGGCGCCGCCCGCGGAGTGACCGGCGGGGAGACGGGCGGGGTGACCGCGCGCCGCATCGTCCTGCTCCGGCACGGGCGCACCTCCTGGAACGCCACGCGGCGGGTGCAGGGCCAGCTGGACAGCGAGCTCGACGAGGTCGGCCTCGAGCAGGCCCGCGCCGTCGCGCCGGTCGTCGCCGCGATGGCGCCGGCGCTGGTGTGGACCAGCGACCTCGCCCGCGCCCGGGTGACCGCGGAGACGGTCGCCAAGGAGGCCGGCCTCGTGCCGACCCACGACGGGCGGCTGCGCGAGTTCCGTCTCGGCGAGCTGCAGGGGCTGACCCACGACGAGATCCGTGAGCGCGACCCGGAGGCGTTCGCCCGCTTCCGCAGCGGCGACTGGGAGGGCATCCCCGGTGCCGAGTCGCCGCAGGAGGTCGCCGACCGCTACGCCGCCTGCCTGCGCGACCTCGCCGCCGCGCTCGGCGAGGGGCAGTGCGGGGTCGCCGTCTCCCACGGTGCGGCGATCCGCACCGGCCTGGCCGCGTTCCTCGGGTGGCCGCTCAGCGTCGGCCAGGACCTGCGTGCCCTGGGCAACTGCGGCCGCGTCGTGCTCGAGCAGCGGGTCACCGGCGGGTGGGCTCTGGCGTCGTACAACGCCTGACCGGACGCCCGGGCGGAAAACCGGCCCCCCGATTTCACGTCGTGGGGAGAGTTGGCTAATATTCCTGTCCGTTGCCCCGCTTCGGCGGAGCAACGAGACCCACGGGGGTGTGGCGCAGCTGGTAGCGCACCTGCATGGCATGCAGGGGGTCAGGGGTTCGAGTCCCCTCACCTCCACCGGACCAGGAGGGCCGCGGAAGATCCGAGAGGATCAGACCGCGGCCCTTCTGTCATGTGGCGCGGCGCGCAGGTAGTCGTCACCCTGCCGGACGACCAGGCCGAGCTCGCAGAACTCGTCGAGCCAGCCCTGCATCGGCCACTCGCCCCACCGGTCGCGGAAGAGGCGGCCGTTGCGCAGGATGTCGTCGAGGTGCTCCACCGGGGGGGCGGCTGACCGGGTGGTGCTGGTGGTAGGCACGCGCGTCGCCCGTCCAGGCCATCCGGAGGCCGGCCGCGCCGGCGCGCCGGGCGAAGTCGGTGTCCTCGCCGCCGTACCCCACGTAGGCCTCGTCGAAGCCGTCGGTGCGTCGCCACGTCCGCGCCGACAGAGCGAAGGACAGCGACCAGAACAGGCGGAGGTCGCCGCCGTCGACGCGCTCACCAGCGGCCGGTGCCGGGCGGGCGCCGTGCGGGGCGTCCAGGGACGCGAGGTCGTCGATCGGGTAGCCGCCCGGCGGCGGCGGGTCCAGGTAGGTGACCGGGCCGGCCCACAACCGGTCCGGCGCACCGGTGACCGCGGACCCGTAGCCAGGGACGAGGTCGGGCCCGGCGAGGCAGTCGACGTCGAGGCCGACGAGGACCTCGGCGCCCCGAGCCAGGGCGCGGGACATGCCCCGGTTGCGGGCCGCGGCCAGGGGGAATGCACCGGGGTCGGCCGGCAGGTCGACCACGTCGGCCGCGAGGCCGGTCTCGCGCTGCCCCTCGGCGAGCACGTCACGGACGGCCGGGTCCTGCATCGCGACCACGACCCAGGCGTCCGGGCGCTGCCGGCCGCGCGCCAGGGAGCGCTGCTGGTGGCGCAGGTGATCGTGCCGGCCGTGAACGACCGTCACCACGGCGACCGTGCCGACGGCGCTCACGCCACCTGTCCCGGCTCCGTGCCGACCGCGCCGACCACTGCGGCGAACCGCTCTGCCGCACGACCGTCGCACCACGCCGTCCAGCGACCGCCACCGATCCGGGCCGCTGCCTCGAGCCGGGCGGACCAGCCGTCGAGCGGGAGCTGCTCGTCGACGAGGACCGGCCAGCCCGCGTCGCGCAACGCCCGCGCGGTGGTGACCTGCTCGTCGTGCGGCCGCTGCTGGGGTACGACGACCGCGGGTCGCCGCAGCGCCGCGACCTCTGCGAGGGCGTTCTGCCCGGCGTGGGTCACCACGACGTCGGCCGACCGCAGCGCGGGGCGCGGGTCGTCGACCCAGCTGCCGGGACCGAGCACCGTCCACCGCCAGCCCGGGGTGGACCCGACCACGGTGTCGACCGCGGCGTCGTCGAGCGCGCTCCCGCCGGCACCCGCCAGCAGCACGGCCGAGCGCGGTGCCGCCTCGTCGGGCGCGGGGGAGGGCGGCTCCACGGGCGCCACCGGATCCACCGGGAACCGGGCCACCGCCCCGACGGCACGCACGCGACGTCGTACCCGCTCCGGCAGGTCGGGCAGGAGGGCGTCGGTCATGCCCTCGGGCCAGAAGCCCACCACCTCGCTGGCGACGTCGAAGCCGAGCAGGTGGGCCGGGTCGGCGCGCCGGCCCGGCAGCACGGCCGTCACCACCGGCACCCCGTGCAGCCGCGCGAGCAGGGCGACCTCGACCGAGACGTCGACGACGACCAGTCGCGGGCGTGCGCGGTCCAGCCACGTCGAGACCTGGCGCATCCGCCGGCTCAGCCCGGCATCCGCGACGGGGACCCAGTGCAGCCGGCCTCCCGCGTCGGGGTCGGCCGGGGCGACGCCGCGGTCGTCGCGGTCGAGCACGACCCACTCGCCACGGCGTGCCGCGGGGCGAGCCAGCCACTCGGCGGGCGGGGGCAGGGAGGACAGGAAGGTCACCGGCTCCGCCAGCTGGGCGGCGATCGCCAGCGCCCGGTGGAGGTGGCCGCGACCGTGGTGGTGGACGTAGTAGCCGATCATGCCGCGGCCTCCCGGCGGGCGAGGGCCGCGTACTGCGCCTCGTACTCACGGACCATCCGGTCGACCGAGAGGTGCCGGACGGCGTGGTCGCGGACCGCGGTGCGGTCGCGGGAGGCGGCGGTCCGGAGGGCCACGGCGAGTGCTGCCGTGTCACCCGCCGGTGCGAGGGCGCCGACCTCGTCGTGGACCAGCTCCGGGAGGGCGCCGCGGGCATAGGCGGCCACCGGCGTGCCGCAGGCCATGGCCTCGGCGGCGACGAGGCCGTAGGGCTCGTCCCACTGCGGGTCACCGCCGCGACGGACGCCCGGCCGAGCAACCGCGCCAGGGCACGGTGGTCGAGGTGGCCCACGTGCACGGCGTCGCGACCCAGCCGCGGGGCGACGATCTCGTCGAAGTAGTCGTCGTCCGGCGCCGGGCCGGCGAGGACGATGGGCAGGCCTGCCGCCCTGGCCGCGTCGATCGCGTCGTGCGGCGCCTTCTCCGGCACCAGTCGGCCGGTCCACACGGCGGGCCCGCCACCGGGCCCGAACGGCCAGGCCGCGGGGTCGACCCCGTTCAGGACCGGCACCGCCCGGACCACGTGCGACCACGCCTCGGCGGTCCGTCGGCTCACGGCGGTGAAGGCCGAGGTGCCGGGCGCGGCGGCGATGGCTGACTCCAGCCACGGCAGCGGGGGTGTGTGCAGCGTGGTCAGCACCGGCACCTCGAGCATCGGCGCCATCGCGACCGGGAGGTGGTGGAGGCTGTGGTTGTGCACGACGTCGAAGCGCGAGGTCGCCGACCGGGGCAGGTCCAGCATCAAGGTGAGGTAGGCGTGGTGCTCCGCCATCCAGGTGCGCGACGGGGCGTTGACGTCCCGCTGCGCGACCTCGCTCGGCAGGAAGGCAGGAGCCTCGACGAGCGTGACGGGCAGGTCGGGGTCGCTGCCCGGCGCCGCGAACAGGGTGACCTCGTGGCCGCGGCCGGACAGGCGAAGGGCGAGCTGGTGGGTGAGCGCCTCGAGGCCGCCGGCGAAGGGCTCGCAGACCGGGTGCCGGCTGGACGCGATCAGGCAGACGCGCACGGCCTCACCCCAGGACCGAACCGTCGAGGACGGCGCGGTAGACCCGGTCGTGGGCGGCCGCGACCTCGGCCCTCTGTGCGCGACGCTCGTCGACCGAAGCGCCGAGGGCGGGCCGGAGGCCGTGGGCGCGGCGCAGGGCGACCGCGAGGGAGTCGGCGTCGTACGACGTCTCGTCGTGGTGGTACGACAGCACCGGGCCCTGGTCGGCGTAGAAGCCGCACGAGGGCGCGACCACGGTCGTGCCGAGGTCGCGGCACGCCTCCAGCCATCCGGAGTGCGTGCCGAAGCGGTAGGGGAGCACGGAGACGTCCAGCGACGAGAGGTAGGCCCAGAGCTGGTCGTCGCTGAGGTAGTCATGCACCCGCAGGTCCAGCTCCCCGCGGTCGGCCGCCGCGTGCAGGAACGCCGCCAGCTGCTCGTCGCGTCGCGCCCCGTCCGCATCGAGGACGTCGCGGTGCGCGTTCACCTGGAGGACGGTGTCGGGCAGTTCGCGCACCACGGCCAGCAGCGTCGGCAGGATCGTCATCGGGGCCATGCTGGGACGCAGGCTCTTGACGTGCAGGCCCACGCGGAACGGTCCGCCGGGCGTGCAGGCACGACGGTCCTGGAGCTCCTGCATCCTGGCCAGGTCGACGACGTGCGGGTGCGGGACGACGGTCGCCCTCCGCCCCCAGCGATGACGCACCTGGTCTGCCGCTCCCCGGGTGAGGGTGATCAGGGCGTCGGCCGGGGGCACCAGGACGTCCAGCTGGGCGTCGTGCTCCCCGGGCGACGCGTGGTGGGGGTTGCGCAGGTCGTGCACCGTGTAGACGAGCGGCTTGCCTCGTCGGCGCAGCACGTCCACCAGCTCGGCGAGCTGTGCCGGGCTGCAGGCGTCGAAGCCGAAGTGCAGGTGGAAGACGTCGAAGTCGGCATCGGCCGCCCATGCGGGATCGAGCATCACGGGCGGCCACCAGGCCGCGCCCGCAGCCCGCGGGCCTCCTAAGGGGTCAGGGTCGGGAAGGCGCTGCGGGCCACCGCCGACCTCCGGCGAGAGGTGCCGGACGTACACGTGCCCCGACGGGACGGAGGCCACGCGGACCGGCGCAGGGACGACGACCGTCGGGTCGTCCGGACGGGCGGCCTGGGGGATGCGGAGGTGGGGCGTCGTCGTCACGCCCCCGATACCCCGAGGTGCGCGGATCAGCCGCCGTGGCGGTCCGACGGGTCGCTGGGCGGGCTGGTCGGGTCGGGGTCGAGGCGCTCGGTGTCGTTGGAGACGTCCTCGTTGCGCCGGCGGTCGGCCAGGAAGGCGAACGCCAGCCCGCCGACGATGAAGATCGCGACGACGAGTCCGAGGAGGAGCCAGGCAGGTGACATGTCCATGCCGTGGAGGTACCCGCGCCGGGACCGGGCAGACCTCGACACGCCGTACGAAATCTTGACTGATTCAAGATAACTGGCAAGATGGAGGCATGACCCAGCCCGACTTCCAGCAGCAGCTGCGGGACGTCGCGCTCCGCGTCACCCGGCCGCGCCTGGCGGTCCTCGAGGCGGTGCACGCCCACCCGCACGCGGACACCGAGTCCGTGATCGCGGCGGCGCGCACCCTGCTCCCCGAGGTGTCCCACCAGGCCGTCTACGACTCGCTGCACACCCTCACCGAGGTGGGTCTGGTGCGCAGCATCAAGCCGGCCGGGTCGGTCGCGCGCTACGAGACGCGCACCGGCGACAACCACCACCACGTCGTGTGCCGCTCCTGCGGGTCGATCGCTGACGTGGACTGCGCCGTGGGGCACACGCCGTGCCTGACGGCGTCGGACTCCCACGGCTTCGTCGTCGACGAGGCCGAGGTCATCTATTGGGGCACTTGCCCCGAGTGTTCACACCGCCCCCAGTAAAGGTCCCGAAAGGATCCTGATGCCCGACAACACCGACCACACCGAGCCGCTCGTCACCGAGGGCCCGCACGACGCCGACCAGCCCGCCGGCAAGTGCCCGGTGATGCACGGTCTTGCGCACCCGACCCAGGGTTCGCCCAACCACCAGTGGTGGCCGAACAAGCTGAACCTCAAGATCCTCGCCAAGAACCCGGCGGTCGCGAACCCGCAGGGTGAGGACTTCGACTACAAGAGCGCGTTCCTCTCGCTCGACCTCGACGCCGTCAAGGCCGACATCAAGGCCACGCTGACCGACTCGAAGGACCTCTGGCCGGCCGACTTCGGCCACTACGGCCCGCTCTACGTCCGCATGGCGTGGCACTCCGCCGGCACCTACCGGGTCATGGACGGCCGCGGTGGCGGTGGGCACGG
Source organism: Nocardioides sp. J9 (assembly GCF_007829375.1). Taxonomy (NCBI): domain Bacteria; kingdom Bacillati; phylum Actinomycetota; class Actinomycetes; order Propionibacteriales; family Nocardioidaceae; genus Nocardioides; species Nocardioides sp. J9. The sequence continues at coordinate 28,732 of NZ_VLJQ01000061.1, forward strand.
CCAGCAGCGCTTCGCGCCGACCAACTCCTGGCCGGACAACGGCAACCTGGACAAGGCGCGCCGCCTGCTCTGGCCGGTCAAGAAGAAGTACGGCAAGGCCCTCTCGTGGGGTGACCTGATGATCCTCGCCGGCAACGTCGCGCTCGAGGACATGGGCTTCCCGACCTTCGGCTTCGGCGGTGGCCGCCCCGACGTGTGGGAGGCCGACGACGACGTCTACTGGGGTCCCGAGACCGAGTGGCTCGACGACCAGCGCTACTCCGGTGAGCGTGACCTCGAGGACCCGCTCGCCGCGGTGCAGATGGGCCTGATCTACGTCAACCCCGAGGGCCCGAACGGCGTCCCGGACCCGCTGGCCTCCGCCGCGGACATCAAGGACACCTTCACCCGCATGGGCATGACCCACGAGGAGACGGTCGCCCTGATCGCCGGCGGCCACACCTTCGGCAAGACCCACGGCGCCGGCCCGGCCGACGCCGTCGGTCCCGAGCCGGAGGCCGCCCCGATCCAGGAGCAGGGCCTGGGCTGGAAGTCGTCGTACAAGTCCGGCAAGGGCATCGACGCCATCACCTCGGGCCTGGAGGTCACCTGGACCTACCACCCGACGCGCTGGGACAACGAGTTCTTCCACATCCTCTTCGCCTACGACTGGGAGCTCTTCGAGTCCCCGGCCGGTGCGAAGCAGTGGCGCCCCAGGAACAACGGCGGCGCCGACCTCGTCCCCGAGTCGTTCGGCGACGCCAAGCGCGAGCCGCGCATGCTGACCTCCGACATCGCGCTGCGGGAGGACCCGGAGTTCCGCGAGATCTCGCTGCGGTTCAAGGAGGACCAGGCCGCGTTCACCGACGCGTTCGCCCGCGCCTGGTTCAAGCTGACCCACCGCGACATGGGCCCGAAGGCGCGCTACCTCGGTCCCGAGGTCCCCGAGGAGGACTTCGTCTGGCAGGACCCGATCCCGGCCGGCACCCCGCTGACCGACGACCAGGTCGCCCAGCTGAAGGCCGCCATCGCCGACTCCGACCTGACCGTGTCGCAGCTCGTCTCGACCGCGTGGGCCTCGGCCTCGACCTTCCGCAGCTCCGACAAGCGCGGTGGTGCCAACGGCGCCCGCATCGCCCTGGAGCCGCAGAAGTCGTGGGCGATCAACCGTCCGGCCGAGCTGTCCGCGATCCTTGCCACGCTGCAGGAGATCGCCACGGCGCACGGTGCCTCCCTCGCCGACACCATCGTCATCGGTGGCTCGGTCGGCATCGAGAAGGCCGCTGCTGAGGGTGGCGTCGACATCAAGGTCACCACGACCACCGGCCGCGGTGACGCGACGCAGGAGCAGACCGACGTCGATCTCTTCAGCCACCTCGAGCCGAAGGCCGACGGCTTCCGCAACTACCTGCCGAAGTCCACGAAGTTCCCGGAGGAGTACCTCCTCATCGACCGCGCCAACCTGCTCGGTGTCAGCGCCCCGGAGATGACCGTCCTCGTCGCCGGCCTCCGCGTGCTCGGCACCAACTGGGACGGCTCGGACCTGGGTGTCTTCACCGACCGCCCGGGCGTGCTGACCAACGACTTCCTGGTCAACCTGCTCGAGCTCGGCACCACGTGGACCCCGACCGACGAGACCGAGAAGGTCTTCACCGGCGTCACCGAGGACGGCAAGACCTGGACCGGCACCCGCAACGACCTGATCTTCGGCTCGAACTCCGAGCTGCGGGCCGTCGCGGAGGTCTACGCCAGCGACGACGCGAAGGAGAAGTTCGTCAACGACTTCGTCGCCGCCTGGGTGAAGGTCATGGACGCCGACCGGTTCGACCTGCGCTGACCGTCACGTCCTACTGAGCCCGACCACGGAGGCCGCCCGGCGACGGGCGGCCTCCGTGCCTTTTCACCGGGCCCACGGCAGGATGGCGGCATGACCGACGCAGGCGGCGACGCCATCACCTACGTGCACGCGCCCGAGCAGCACCGCTACGAGGTCCGCGACGGTGAGGACGTCGTCGGGTTCGCGCAGTACCGGCTGCCCGACGACGAGCACGTCGACTTCGTGCACACCGAGGTGGACGACGCGTACGGCGGCCGGGGCCTCGCCGGTGCGGTCGTCGAGTTCGCGCTCGCCGACGTGCGGGACCGGGGCAGGCGGGTCATCGCCCACTGCCCCTACGTCGCCCGGTGGCTGACCAAGCACCCCGAGTACGACGACATCGCCGACCCGGCGCGATGAGCGAGGCCACCGGCCGGCGACGGCACGTCTTCCTCGACAAGGCCCAGCCGGCGACGTACCGCGCAGCCGCGGGGCTCGCCGAGGAGGTCGGTGCTGCCGCGCAGGCCGCCGGCGTCGACCGCCGCCTCGTCGAGCTGGTCAACATGCGGGTCTCCCAGGTCAACGGCTGCGCCTACTGCCTCGACCTGCACCGCAAGCGCGCCATCGAGGCGGGGGAGAGCGATCGTCGCCTCGCCGTGCTGTCGGCGTGGGAGGACACCGACCTGTTCTCCGAGCAGGAGCAGGCCGCGCTGCAGCTGGCCGAGTCGATCACCCGGCTGCCCGAGGAGGCCGAGCGTCGCTACGCCGAGGACGAGGCCCGCGCGGTGCTCGGCGACGAGGCGTTCGCAGCGGTCGCGTGGGTCGCGGTGACCATGAACGCCTTCAACCGGATCTCGATCACCAGCCACCACCCGGTCCGCTAGCCGTCAGGTGGCCAGGAGCCGGACGACGCCGACGAGCGCGCCGGCCGCGATGAACCACGCGCTGTTGAGGCGGGTGCGCCACAGCAGGACCACGGTCGCGACGGCCAGCCCCACGGTCAGCGGGTCGACCAGCGCCGAGCGTCCCAGCTCCAGCGAGACACCGGCCATGAGGGCCAGCGCGGTCGCGTTCACCCCGTCGAGCAGCGCCGAGGTCCACGCCCGCGAGCGCAGCCAGGTGGCCAGCCGGGTCAGCAGCGCGACGAAGACGAACGACGGCAGGAAGATCGCCACCGTCGCCAGCACCGCGCCGGGCAACCCGGCTACCACGTAGCCGAGGAAGGTCGCGGTGGTGAACACCGGACCGGGGGTGACCTGGCCGACCGATGCGGCGTCGAGGACCTGCTGGTGGCTCACCCAGCCCAGCCGGTCGACGAAGTCGCCCTCGAGGAAGGCGAGGATCACGTAGCCGCTGCCGTAGAGCACCGCGCCGATCTTGAGCATGGTCAGGAACAGCTGGGCCAGCTGGCTGCCGGTGGGGTCGGTGAACACCGGCGTGCCCGCGAGGAGGGGGAGGACGAGCGCGTGCTGCCGGTCCGTCACCGAGCGCAGGCCGTGGGCGAGCACCGCGACGACGGCGCCGGCGGCGAGCACCACGAGCTCGTTCGCGCCGAGCAGGTACGCCGCCAGTGCCGCGCCGGCCAGCACGACCAGCCACGGTGAGGCGAGCACGGTCCGGCCGAGGCCGGCCAGCGCCCAGGCGATGATGCCGACCACGACCGGCACCACGCCGTAGAGGAGCCCGTCGACGGCCGGCGTGCCGCCGTACTCGACGTAGGCCCAGGCCAGGCCCGTCACCATCAGCGCCGCCGGGAGGATGAACGCCGCCCCGGCGAGCAGCAGCCCCCGCCACCCGGCGCGCTCGTGGCCGAGGTGGATCGCCAGCTCGGTCGAGTTCGGGCCCGGGACCAGGTTCGTCGCGCCCATCAGGTCGGCGAACCGCTGGTCGCTGACCCACTCCCGGCGCCGGACCAGCTCCTCGCGCATCAGCGCGACGTGCGCCGCCGGCCCGCCGAACGCGATCGTCCCCAGCCGGAGGAAGAGACCGCCGACCTCACGCGCGGAGCCGGGTCGGGGAGCCACGGACGCCATCATGCCGGGTGGACCCGCTGGACCCACGCGAGCCACGCAGCCTTCACCGGCCCGCCACCGAGGGTCCGACGAGGGTTCACCGGGCGCTGGTCGGCTCACACCATGACCTCCGTGCACCCCGGCGACCGTCCGCAGCTCACCCTCGTCGGGCAGGGCACCCGCCACGGCTCCCGGTCCTGGCTGACCTGCCTGCACCGGTGCGGCAACGCGTGCGACCAGCCCGAGCCGAACCCCACCGACCACGGCCACGTCCGTGACGAGATCGCCCGTGCTGTCGGCCGGCGCAGCGTGCTGCGCGGCGGCACGCTGTCGGCCGGCGCGCTGCTCGTCGGCAGCGTCGTCGCGACCGGCGGCGCTGCTGCCGCCGCCCCGGGGCGTCCGGGGCACCCCGGCGGTCCCGGACGACCGCCCGGCCCCGGCGCGCGGGACGGTTCCCTCGCGCGGGCGGCGTTCGTCCCGGTCGAGCCCAACCGGCGCGACGCCTTCACGACCGCCCGCGGGTTCGGGCACCGGGTCGTGGTCGGGTGGGGCGACCCGGTGGTGAAGGGGGCGCCTGGCTTCGACCCCTTCGCCCAGTCGGTCGCGGCCGCCCGACGGCAGTTCGGCTACAACTGCGACTACGTCGGCCTGCTGCCGCTGGACGACCACCGCGCCCTGCTCGTGGTCAACCACGAGTACACCGACGAGAACCTCATGTTCCCCGCCGGCGCGTACGACGGCGACGAGGTGAAGCGGATCGCGATCGCCAACCACGGCATGTCCGTCGTGGAGGTCCACCGCGCCGGGCGGCCCGGCTCCTGGCGCCGCGCGCCGGTGGGCCGGGCCCGCCACAACCGGCGCATCCACGACGCCACCCGGTTCGAGCTCACCGGGCCGGTGGCCGGCGACCGGCGGGTCCGGACCTCCGTCGACCCTGCCGGCCGCTGGGTCCTCGGCACCTTCAACAACTGCGCCGGCGGCACCACGCCGTGGGGGACCGTCCTGTCGGGTGAGGAGAACGTCAACCAGTACTTCGACGCGGGCGCCGGCCTCGACCCGCGCTACGCAGTGGAGTACGCCCGCTACGGCATCACCGGCGCCGGGAAGGGCTGGAGCAGCGTCGACCCGCGCTTCGACCTGTCCCGCGAGCCGCACGAGCCGCACCGCTTCGGCTGGGTCGTCGAGGTCGACCCCTTCGACCCGACATCGACGCCGCGCAAGCACACGATGCTCGGCCGGTTCAAGCACGAGGGAGCGAACGTCGTCATCGCCGCGGACGGCCGGGCCGTGGCCTACATGGGGGACGACGAGCGCGGTGACTACCTCTACAAGTTCGTGTCGGCCGGCACCTACGCCCCCTCCGGCTCCGCTGCCGCCCGCCGCCGCAACCTGCGCCTGCTCACGGAGGGCACGCTCTACGTCGCCCGGCTGGTCGGCGACGGCACCGACGACGGGGAGCACGACGGCAGCGGCACCTGGGTCCCGCTGACGAGCCACCGTCGGTCGTACGTGCCCGGGATGTCGGTCCAGGACGTGTTGCTCTTCACCCGGCTCGCCGCCGACCGGGTCGGACCGACCAGGATGGACCGGCCCGAGGACGTCGAGCCGAACCCGGTCAACGGCAAGGTGTACGCCGCGCTGACGAACAACTCGGCGCGTGGCGGTGCGGCGCTACCGGTCGACGAGGCGAACCCGGTCGGCTCCTCCCGGGTCCGCGCCGGGCTCGGCGCGCCGCTGACGACCGCGAGCGGCAACCGCAACGGCTACGTCCTCGAGCTGACGCCCGACCGCGGTGACCACGCGGCGACGACCTTCACCTGGGACCTGTTCCTCGTCTGCGGTGACCCGTCCGCCCCGGAGACCTGGTTCGGTGGCTTCGACAAGTCCCGGGTCAGCCCGATCAGCTGCCCCGACAACGTCGCGTTCGACAGCGCCGGGAACCTGTGGATCTCCACCGACGGCAATGCGCTGGGCAGCAACGACGGGGTGTTCCGGGTCCCGGTCGAGGGCCCGGAGCGCGGCCGGGTGCAGCAGTTCTGCACCGTCCCCAAGGGGGCGGAGGCCTGCGGTCCGCTGGTCGCGGACCACGACCGGTCCCTCTTCGTCGCGGTGCAGCACCCCGGCGAGGTCGATGGCGCGACCTTCGAGCAGCCGGCGAGCACCTGGCCGCACGACGGGGCGTTCCCGCGGCCGTCGGTGGTGGTCGCCTACCCGGAGCACCGCCCCTGGTCGTGACCCGGTCGGCAGTCAGGTGATGGTCATGCCGCCGTCGACGGCGAGGGTCTGGCCGGTGATGTAACCGGCGGCGTCGGAGGCGAGGAACACCAGCGTCGCGGCGAGCTCGCGCGGGTCGCCCTTGCGGCCCGCGGGGATCCGCTGCTGCTGCGACTCGAGGTAGCCGGGCGGGTACTGGTCGGTCATCTCCGAGGTGAAGAAACCCGGCGCGATCGCGTTGACCCGGATGCCCTTGCGGCCGGTCCACTGCTGGGCGAGGTCGCGGGTGAGGCCGATGACGCCGGCCTTCGACGCGGCGTACGCCGCCTGGGGCAGCCCGGCGGTGGTGATGCCGAGGACCGAGGAGATGTTGATGATGCTCGAGCCCGGCTGCATCACCCGTCCGCACGCCTGGGCCATCCAGTAGCTGCCGTTGAGGTTGATGTCGATGACCTGGGTGAACTGCTCCGGCGTCTCCCGGGTGGCGGGGACGGCGGTGCCGACGCCGGCGTTGTTGACCAGCACGTCGACGCGGCCGAGCTCGGCCATCGCGGCGTCCACCAGCGCCTGGCACGACGCGGGGTCGGCGACGTCGGTCTGCACGGACAGGGCGCGGCGGCCGGCGGCCTCGACGAGCGCGGCGGTGTCGGCCAGGCGCTCGACGCGGCGCGCCCCGAGGACGACGTCGGCGCCGGCCTCGGCCAGCGCCTTCGCGAAGTCGACGCCCAGCCCGGAGCTGGCGCCGGTGACGACGGCGACCTTGCCGTCGAGTCGGAACAGGTCGGTGACGGTCATGGCTGCACCGTAGCGGGCGCAAGGGCGGCGCGCGGCCCGGCTGACCGTGCGCCGGGCCAGCGGGTTAGGGTCGCCTCCGCCCGCCCGAGGAAGGAAGCCCGTGGACCCGGTGATCGAGCGCCCCCTGGCGGCGCTGTGGAAGCGCTACCGCGGGTTCCGCGGACGGTTCGTGCTCGCCGTCGTGATGTCGACGGTCAACAAGGTCGCCGACGTGGTGCCGGAGCTGCTCATCGGCGCCGCCGTCGACGTCGTGGTCCGCGGTTCCGACTCGTTCGTGGGCGACCTGCTCGGCGTCGAGTCCCGCCACGCCCAGCTCGGCTGGCTCGCGCTCATCAACCTCGTGGTCTGGGTCGTGGAGTCCGCCTCGGAGTACGCCGCCGACGTGCTCTGGCGCGGCCTGGCCCAGGGCATCGAGCACGACCTGCGCGTCGAGGCCTACGACCACGCCCAGCACCTGCACCTGGGCTGGCACGAGTCGCGCCCGCAGGGCTCGACGCTGGCCACGCTCAACGACGACGTCAACCAGCTCGAGCGGCTGCTGGACCTCGGCCTCCCGGCGATCCTGCAGACCGCGCTCAACGTCGTGCTCGTCGGTGCCGTGTTCGCGGTGGCGTCGTGGGAGCTGACCCTCTACGCCTTCCTGCCGATCCCCGTCATCGTGGTCGGCTCGCTCTTCTTCCAGAGGCGCCTCGAGCCGCTCTACGACCGGGTCCGGGAGTCGGTTGCCGACCTGTCCGGCGCCCTCGGCGCCAACCTCGCCGGCATCGCGACGATCAAGGCGTTCACCGCCGAGGACCGCGAGCGGGACCGGATCGCGACCGCCTCCGCGGCCTACCGCGAGGCCAACGTGGCCGCGATCCGCTCCTCGGCCGCCTTCGTGCCGCTGGTGCGGATGGCCATCCTCTCCGGATTCACCTGCACCCTGCTGCTCGGCGGCTGGGCGACGCTCGACGGCGACCTCGAGCTCGGCCTCTACTCGGTGCTGGTCTTCATGACCCAGCGCCTGCTCTGGCCGCTGACCACCGTCGCCGAGGTGCTCGACCTCTACCAGCGCGGGCGGGCGTCCACCGCCCGCATCCTCGCGCTGCTCGCCGAGCCGGTCGACGTGCCCGCCGGCACACAGGCGCTGGAGAAGCCGGTACGCGGCCGCGTCGAGCTGCGCGGCGTGCGCTCCGGGTACGCCGACGGGCCGGACGTGCTGCACGACCTCGACCTCGTCGTACCCGCCGGCGAGACGCACGCCATCGTCGGCCCCACCGGCGCGGGCAAGTCGTCGCTGCTGCGGCTGGTGCTGCGCTTCGACGACCCCCGCTCCGGGCAGGTGCTGCTCGACGGCACCGACGTGCGCGAGCTGGACTGGGACTCCTTGCGCGGGTCGATGGGCTACGTCGCCCAGGACGTCTACCTGTTCTCCGGCACCGTCGCCGAGAACATCGCCTACGGCCGCCCGGACGCCACCCCTGCGGAGGTCCGGGCCGCCGCGGAGGCGGCCGCCCCCGACGCCGTCCTGGCGCCCCCGACCGCCGCCCGCCTCGTGCGCGAGTGCGCGCCGCTGCCGGAGCCCTGGCCCGGCCGCCGCGGCGGAGTTCGTCGAGCGCCTGCCCGACGGCTACGACAGCTGGGTGGGGGAGCGCGGCATCACCCTCTCCGGTGGCCAGCGCCAGCGCATCGCCCTGGCCCGCGCGCTCCTGCGCGACCCGGCCATCCTCGTGCTCGACGAGGCCACCAGTGCGGTGGACAACGAGACCGAGGCGGCCATCCAGCAGTCGGTGCGCCGGGCCGGCGAGCGGTGCACCACCATCGTCGTCGCGCACCGGCTCTCGACCGTCCGCCACGCCCACCGCATCTGGGTGCTCGACGGCGGCCGGGTGGCCGAGGCCGGCACCCACGACGAGCTGGTCGCGCAGGGCGGGGCCTACGCCGCGCTCTGGCGGGTGCAGACCGGCGAGCAGTGAGGGCCGCGACGCCCGCGGCGGTGAGCGCCGCGGGCGTGCGGAGGAGTACCATGCCCCTGTGCGGATGATCCTGCTTCTTGGATAGCCGCGTCGACCACTGTCGAAGACGTCGACGCGGCCGCCCCTCGATGCCCGAGGGGCTTTTCTGTGCCAGCAGCAGGGAACGATGACAAGGGATGACGATGAGCGAGAACGAGGTCCACTACGACGTCCACGCGGTCGAGGAGAAGTGGCTGCCCGTGTGGGAGCGGCTCGACCCGTTCCGCGCCGACGACGACGCCGTGACCTCGGGGGAGCGGGAGAAGCGCTACGCGCTGACGATGTTCCCCTACCCGAGCGGTGACCTGCACATGGGTCACGCCGAGGTGTTCGCCCTGCACGACGTCATCTCCCGCTACTGGCGCTTCCGCGGCTACGAGGTGCTGAACCCGATGGGCTGGGACTCCTTCGGCCTGCCCGCCGAGAACGCCGCCATCCGCAACGACGAGCACCCGGCGACGTACACCTACGGCAACATCGAGACGCAGGCCGCGTCGATGAAGCGGTACGGCGTCAGCTTCGACTGGTCGCGCCGGCTGCACACCTCGGACCCCGAGTACTACAGGTGGACCCAGTGGCTGTTCCTGAAGTTCCGGGAGCGCGGCCTGGCCTACCGCAAGAACTCCCCGGTCAACTGGTGCCCGAACGACCAGACCGTGCTGGCCAACGAGCAGGTCCTGGCCGACGGCACCTGCGAGCGCTGCGGCGCCGAGGTCACCAAGCGCGAGCTGACCCAGTGGTACTTCAAGACCACCGAGTACGCCCAGGAGCTGCACGACTGCCTGGACGAGCTGCAGAAGACCTGGATCGGCAAGGTCGTCAACGCCCAGCGCAACTGGATCGGCCGGTCCGAGGGCGCCCACGTCACCTTCGAGGTCGAGGGCCGCGACCCGATCACGGTCTTCACGACCCGTCCGGACACCCTGTGGGGCGCCACCTTCATGGTCGTCGCCGCCGACGCGAAGCTGGCCGCCGAGCTGGTCTCGGACGACCAGCGCCAGGCGCTGGACGACTACCTGGTCGAGGTGCGCAAGGCCTCCGACATCGACCGGCTGGCCACCGACCGTCCGAAGACGGGTGTCTTCCTGGGCGTGCACGCGGTCAATCCCGTCAACGGTGAGCGGATCCCGGTCTGGGCCTCGGACTACGTCCTGGCCGACTACGGCACCGGTGCGATCATGGCCGTGCCGGCGCACGACCAGCGCGACCTGGACTTCGCCCGGGCGATGGACCTGCCCGTGCGCATGGTCGTCGACACCGGCGAGGAGGACCCGGCCACCTCCGGCATCGCGACCAACGGCAACGGGACCTACGTGAGCTCCGGCCCCCTGGACGGGCTGGCCGACAAGGCCGCCGGCATCCACAAGGTCGTCGAGCTGCTGGAGGCCGACGGCCACGGCAGCGGCACGGTCAACTTCCGCCTGCGCGACTGGCTGCTGTCGCGCCAGCGCTACTGGGGCGCCCCCATCCCGGTCATCCATTGCCCGGTCGACGGCGAGGTCCCGGTCCCCGAGGACCAGCTGCCCGTCGAGCTGCCGGAGCTGCGCGGCGCCGACCTGAAGCCCAAGGGCACCTCGCCCCTGGGTGCGGCGACCGAGTGGGTCAACGTCGAGTGCCCGACCTGCGGCGGCCCCGCCACCCGGGACACCGACACCATGGACACCTTCGTCGACTCGTCCTGGTACTTCTTCCGCTACCTGTCGCCCAACGACGACACCCAGGCGTTCGACCCGGCGCTGGCGAAGGCGTGGGGCCCGATCGACCTGTACATCGGCGGCGACGAGCACGCCGTCCTGCACCTGCTGTACGCGCGCTTCTTCACCAAGGTGCTGCGCGACATGGGCCTGATCGACTGGGACGAGCCCTTCTCGGCGTACCTGTCCCAGGGCAAGGTCATCAACAACGGGCGCAAGATGAGCAAGTCGCTGGGCAACGGCGTCAGCCTGGGCGAGCAGCTGGACGAGTTCGGCGTCGACGCCGTCCGGCTGACCCTGGTCTTCGCCAGCCCGCCCGAGGACAACATCGACTGGGCCGACGTGTCGCCGGCCGGCTCCGCGCGCTTCCTGCAGCGCGCCTGGCGCCTGTCCGGTGACGTCACCTCCGCGCCCGGCACGGACCCGGCGGGCGGCGACGTCGCGCTGCGCAAGGTCACCCACAAGACGGTGCACGAGGCCGCGCACCTGCTGGAGTCCTACCGCTTCAACGTGGTCGTCGCCCGCACCATGGAGCTGGTCAACGCCACCCGCAAGGCGATCGACTCCGGCTGCGGCCCGGCCGACCCCGCGGTGCGCGAGGCCGCCGAGGCCGTCGCGATCCTGCTGTCGCTGGTCGCGCCGTACACCGCCGAGGAGATGTGGGAGCGGCTGGGCCACCAGCCGTCGGTCGCCCAGACGGCCTGGCCCACCGTCGACCCCGCGCTGCTGGTCGAGGACGCCGTCACCGCGGTCGTCCAGATCCAGGGCAAGGTCCGCGGCCGGCTGGAGGTCTCGCCCGACATCAGCGAGGCCGACCTGGAGGCTGCGGCGCTGGCCGACCCGGCGGTGCAGAAGGCGATCGACGGCCGCGAGGTGCGCAAGGTGATCGTCCGTGCGCCCAAGCTGGTCAACATCGTGGTCTGACCCCCGGCTCGGGATAACCTCGGCGGCATGTCGATCGTCGTCGTCACCGACTCCGCCTCGACCGTCTCGGACGAGCTGGCGGCGTCGGGCCGGGTCCGGGTGGTCCCGCTCCAGGTGATCATCGACGACGAGGTCCTCGACGAGGGCGCTGACGGGGTCACGCCCGAGCAGGTCGCGACGGCGCTGCGGGAGAAGCGCGCCGTCAGCACGTCCCGTCCGGCCCCCGCGGTCCTCGGCGAGCTGTACGCCCGGCTGGCCGAGGAGGGCGCGACCGAGATCGTGTCGATCCACCTCTCCGCCGAGGTCAGCGGCACCTTCGAGTCCGCGCTCGTCGCCTCGCGGACGGCGCCGGTCCCGGTCACCTGCGTCGACAGCCGCCAGGTCGGGGTCGCGACGGGGTACGCCGCCGAGTCGGCCCTCGCGGTCGTCGAGGCCGGCGGCAGCGCCGAGGACGCCGCCAAGGCCGCCCGTGCCCGGGCGGAGGCGGCGACGTCGCTGTTCTACGTCAACACCCTCGAGTACCTCCGCCGCGGTGGCAGGGTCGGCGCCGCGGCCGCCGTCTTCGGCGGTGTGCTCGCCGTCAAGCCGCTGCTCGGCATCGACGACGGCGTCATCGTCCCCCGGGCGAAGGTGCGCACCGCCGCCAAGGCCATCGCGCAGCTGGAGGCGATGGCCGTGGAGGCCGCGGGGGAGCGACAGGTCGAGGCCTGCGTGGCGCACCTGGGCGCCGGCAACCGGGCCGCCGCGATGGCCGAGCGCCTCGCCGAGCAGCTCGGCGACCGGCTGGTGCCGGCCGCGAGCGGGGAGCCGGTGCGGTGCGCCGAGATCGGAGGCGTGCTCGGCGCCCACGCGGGCCCGGGCATGCTCGCGATCTGCGTCGCGCCGGTGCTCGACCTCTGATGCACCTGCGTCACCGGTAGCCCCACGGACAGCCGCGAACCGTCCACAGGTCGCGACCGGCGCGGTGCCCGTCCACAGGCTGTCACATCAGCCGGCGAGACCTCCCCTTCGGGCGCCTAGCGTGCCGCCATGCACTCCCGACGCCCTCCCGCGGACGAGGCGGCCGCCCGTCGCCTGGCCCTGATCGCCGCGGGTGCCGGTGGAGGTCGGTCCGGCACGGCCGACGTCGCCCCGGAGGCGGCCGACGACACTGCGGTGGCCACGGGCCAGGCGTGGTGGGCCGACCACACCCGGGTGGCCGACCGGGGCAGCACCGCGCCCGTGGCCGTCGCGACCCCCCGAGCCGTGGTGCCGCCGCCCGTCGTCCCGGCCCCCGGCCGGCACGCCGCCCGACGGCGGCCCGGCCCGATCGCGGCCCGCGTGCCGGGGCTGCCGTCCCTCGCACCGGCCCACGTGGCCGTCGTCGCGGTGGTGGTCGCGCTCGGGCTCGCGGTGACCACCTGGTGGGTGGTGCGCGACGACCCGGGGCCGGCGGTCGCACCGGTCAGCGCGGAGCCGGTCCCGGCGCTGGTCCCGTTGCCCTCACCGACGGCACCGGCGTCGTCCTCCGCAACAGGTGGGCCAGGCGGTGGGACCGTGACCGTCGACGTCGCCGGCAAGGTGCGTCGGCCCGGGATCGTCGTCCTCGATGCGGGCGCCCGGGTCACCGACGCCCTCGAGGCCGCGGGAGGGGCGCGCAAGGGCGTCGACCTGACCTCGCTCAACCTCGCCCGGGTGCTGGTCGACGGGGAGCAGGTCGTGGTCGGACGGCCTGGCCCGCCCGCTGGTGCGCCAGGCCCCGACGGCAGTCCCGCCGTCCCCGGGGCGCCCGCCGCGGGGCTGGTCAACCTCAACCTCGCCGGTCAGGCGGAGCTCGAGACCCTGCCGGGCGTGGGTCCCGTCACCGGCCAGGCGATCATCGCGTGGCGGGAGCAGCACGGAGGCTTCACCAGCGTCGACGAGCTGCTCGAGGTCGACGGGATCGGGGAGAAGACGCTGGCCCGGCTCGCGCCGCTGGTGACGGTGTGACGGGCGGTGCGACCCCGGCCGCGGGGCGAGTCGCCTCAGGTGGCGCCGAGCAGGGCCCGGTGCAGCACGGCGATCAGCTCGCCGCGGGTGATCATCCCGACGAGCCGGTCCTCGGCGTCGACGACAGGGACGTTCTTGTAGCCCTCCGACGTCATCGCCGGCACCAGCTCGGCGACGGGGGTGTCCTCGCGGATGGTGGTCACCTCGGTGCGCATGATCGACTCGACGGTCTCGAGCTCGACGAGGTCGCGGGTGAACAGGTCGATGATCGACACCACGCCGATCACCCGCCGCTCCTCGTCCACGACCGGCAGCGTCTTGACCTGCCGCTGCACGATCAGCGTCCGCGCCCGGTAGATCGACTCGAACGGGTGGGCCACCGCGACGTCGCGGTTCATGATCCGGGAGACCGGGATCGAGCCGAGCCTGCGGTCGAGGGCATGGGTCTCCGCGTCCCGGACGATCGCCACGACGTCGGCGGGCAGCACGTCGAGCCGGTCGGCGAGCCGCTTCATCGCCTCCTCGACGTCCGGTGTCGTGATGCCGAGCTCGGTGGCGGCACCCGGCGGCGCGGGCGGCGCCGGCCGGTGGGGGTAGCGGCGGCCGGTCAGGTTGTTGACCGCGACCGCGATGGCCAGCAGCGCGACCGTGTTGACGGCGACCGGGGCGAGCGCGAAGAGGATGCCCTGGTCGTGGATCTCCGGGGTGGCCGTCGCGGCCAGCAGCGCGCAGGCGCCGCCCGGCGGGTGGAGGCACCCGAGCAGCATCATCACGCCGATCGCGGCGCCGACCCCGAGCGCGGCGGCCAGCAGGACGTCGTCGACCAGCCAGTGCGCACCGAGGCCGACCGCGGTCGAGACGACGTTGCCGCCGAGGACCGGCCAGGGCTGCGCCAGCGGGCTGGCGGGCACCGCGAAGAGCAGCACCGCGCAGGCCCCCATCGGCGCCACGATGAAGGGCAGCATCTCCGGACCGCCGGGGACCGCGCGGGCGGTGGCCCCGGCGACGGCGATCCCGACGAGGGCGCCGAGCGCACCGCGCGCCAGCTCGGGTGCGGAGTAGCGGGTCACGGCCGCCACCCTACGAGGACGGCGCGTCGTGGGTGAGGCGCCGCCCCGGGCGTCCCCACGGCACGACCCGCGGCTCCCGGCCCTCGGCCTGGTGGCGTGGCTCGCCGGGATCGCGGCCGCGCACGCCGGGCCGTGGTGCTGGGCGCTGCTGGCGCTCGCGGCGTCGGTGGTCCTCGTGCCCGGATGGTCCGGGAGGTCGGCGAGGAGCAACCGGCCCGGTCCCCGGCGGCGCTGGTGGCTGGCAGCACTGGGTCTCGCGGCCGCCGTGCTGGCCTCCGCCCTGCTGCGCCAGGCGGCCGTCGCGGCGAACCCGCTCGGAGCCTGGGCCGAGGAGCGGGCGACGGCCGACCTCGTCGCCACCGTCGTCTCCGACCCGCGACCGGTCGAGGGTCGCTTCGGCGACCGGTTCGTCGTGCGGCTGCGGGTGCAGGAGGTGACCGTCCGCGGCGTCCGGCAGGTGCTGGGCGCGACGGTGGTCGTGCTGGGCGGGGCGGGCTGGGCGCGCACCGAGCTCGGCGAGCGGGTCGCGGCGGAGGGACGACTGGCGCCCGCGGAGGACCGTCACGTGGTGGCCCTGCTCCTCGCCGACCGGGCGCCGGTGCGGATCCGTGGCCCCGACCCGTGGTGGCGAGCCGCCGGCGCGGTGCGTGCCTCCATCCGCGACGCCGTGGCCGACCGGCCCCCGGCCCAGGCGGGTCTGGTGCCCGCGCTGGTGACCGGCGACGACGCCGGCCTCCCCGCCGAGGTGGAGTCCGACTTCCGGGTGACCGGGCTGACCCACCTGACCGCGGTGAGCGGCACCAACCTCACCCTCGTCGTCGGCGCCCTGCTGCTCGCCGCCCGTCTCGTCGGCGTGCGGGGGAGGTGGCTGGTGCTGGTCGGGCTGGCGGGCATCGTCGGCTTCGTGCTGCTCACGCGCACCGAGCCGAGCGTCCTCCGAGCGGCGGCGATGGGCACCGTCGGGCTGTTCGCGTTCGGCCCGGACGGTCGGCGCCGCGGCCTGCGCGCCCTCGGCGTCGCGCTCGTGGTCCTCCTGCTCCTCGACCCCGGACTGGCCACGTCGGCGGGCTTCGCGCTCTCGGTGCTGGCGACGAGCGGGATCGTGCTCCTCGGCCCGCCGCTCTCGTCGGCGCTCGCCCGGTGGTTGCCGCGCGGGCTCGCCGAGGCGGTGGCGGTCCCGACCGCGGCCCAGCTCGCCTGCACGCCGGTCATCGCCGTGCTCTCGGGCCAGGTCAGCCTCGTCGCGGTCGCGGCGAACCTGCTGGCCGGGCCCGCCGTCGGCCCGGCCACGGTGCTCGGCCTGGGGGCAGGGCTGGTGGGCCTGGTCGTGCCTGCGCTCGGCGCCGCCGTCGGGACGGTGGCGGCGTGGTGCGTCGCGTGGGTGGTCGAGGTCGCCCGCCACGGCGCCGACCTGCCCTGCGCGGCGGTGCCGTGGGGGAGCGGCCCCGTCGCGGTCGGGGCGCTGGCGGTGGTGTGCGTGGCCGTGGCGGTGGCGCTGCCCCGGCTCGCCCGGCGACGGGGCCCCAGCGTGTCGGCGGCCGTGCTGCTCCTCCTCGTCGTCCTCGGGGTGCCGGGCCGGCCGTGGTCGGCGCCTGCGGCGGGCTGGCCGCCGGCAGGGTGGGTGCTGGTCGCGTGCGACGTCGGCCAGGGCGACGCCCTCGTCGTCCGGGCCGGACCGGCCGCGGCGGTCGTGGTGGACGCCGGTCCCGACCCGGACGCGGTGGCCGGCTGCCTCGACCGTCTGGGGGTCCGCGACGTGCCCCTGCTGGTGCTCACCCACTTCCACGCCGACCACGTCGACGGGTTGCCGGGGGTGCTGCGGGACCGGCGGGTGGCTGCGGTGGAGGTCTCGCCGGTCGACGACCCACCCGGGGCTGCGGCCGCGGTCCGTCGCACCCTCGACCGCGCCGACGTGCCGGTGCAGGTGGGGGTCTACGGGGCGGCCCGGCGCGTCGGCGAGGCGACGGTGCAGGTCGTCCACCCCTCCCCGGGCGCGGCGGGCAGCGGGGCCAACGACGCCAGCGTGGTGCTGCTGGTCGAGGTCGCCGGCGTGCGCGCCCTGCTCACCGGGGACGTCGAGCCGACCGCGCAGGCGACCCTCGCCCGTCGGTTGCCCGGGCTCGACGTCGACGTGCTCAAGGTCCCGCACCACGGCAGCCGGCACCAGGACGAGCGGTGGCTGGCCTCCCTGCAGCCCGAGGCGGCGCTGGTGTCCGCAGGTGCCGACAACGACTACGGCCACCCCTCGGGACCGCTGCTCGAGCACCTCCGCTCGGTCGGCGCCCAGGTGGGACGCACCGACGACGACGGCGACGTCGCGGTCGTCGTCGACGACGACGGCCTGCGGGTCGCCGCCCGGTGACCCACCGTCGGGACGGTGTGGGAGGCTGGCTCCATGCGGGCCGCTGACGTGTTGGGACGGGTCATCCTGGTCACCGGCAAGGAGGAGTTCCTCGGCGCCCGCACCGTCGACGAGGTCAAGGCCGCGGTGCGCGAGCACGACCCGGAGGCGGAGTTCGCCGACAGCCCCGCCGCGGACCTGACCCTCGCCTCGCTGGGCGAGATGTCCGCGCCCTCGCTGTTCTCGGCCGTGCGCTGCGTCGTCGTCCGCGGCCTGGAGAACCTTCCCGACGAGTCGGTCGACGGACTGCTCGGCTACGCCGCCGCCCCGGCCGACGAGGTCGCCCTCGTGCTCGTCCACGGCGGCGGGCAGAAGGGCAGCGGCGTCCTCAACAAGCTGCGCAAGCTCAAGACCGTCACCGAGCACAAGTCCGAGGAGCTCAGGCCCTCCGACTTCCCGGGCTTCGTCGCCAACGAGGTCCGCAGGTACGGCGCCAGCATCGACCGCGAGGCCGCCGACGTGCTGATCGAGGCCATCGGCCGCGACCTGCGCTCGCTCGCCGGCGCGGCCAGCCAGCTCACCAACGACTTCCCGGGGGAGCGGATCAGCGAGGCGCAGGTCCGTCGCTACTTCGGTGGCCGCGCCGAGGCCAAGTCCTTCGCCGTCGCCGACGCGGCGTTCGCCGGCCGCGGCCAGGTCGCGCTGGAGGAGCTGCGCTGGGCCCTCGACGCCGGCACCGCCTCGGTGCTGATCACCTCCGCCTTCGCCGGCAGCGCCCGTGGCCTCGCCCGGCTGGTCAGCGCGCCGCGCGGGATGCGCGACGCCGACCTCGCCCGCGAGGTGGGCGTGCCGCCGTGGAAGCTGCGCTCGCTGCGCGAGCAGGCCCGCGGCTGGTCGGAGGCCGGCCTCGCCCGGGCCGTGCGCGCAGTCGCCCAGGCCGACGCCGACATCAAGGGCGCGGCCAGCGACGCGTCGTACGCGCTCGAGCGGCTGGTGCTGACGATCACCGCGCTGCGGACCCGGTAGCGCCGGGCGCAGAAATCACGGAAGGGAGCCCCCTGACGGGGACTCCCTTCGACGTGATGGCTCCGGACCGGAGCCAGAGCAGTGGGCTCAGAGAGAGGCGGCCTGCTTGGAGATCGAGGACTTGCGGTTCGCAGCCTGGTTCTTGTGGATGACGCCCTTCGAGGCGGCCTTGTCCAGCTTCTTGGTGGCCTCGCGGGCCAGGGCGACGGCGTTGTCCTTGTCGCCGGCCTCAGCGGCCTCGCGGAACTTGCGGATCGCGGTCTTCAGGCCGGACTTGACGGCCTTGTTGCGCTCGTGACGCTTCTCGTTCTGCTTGTTGCGCTTGATCTGGCTCTTGATGTTGGCCACGGGTGAATCGCCTCTACGTTCTCGGGTGGATGTCTGGACTGGTCCGGAGCGCGTGACCGCGGGGATCCCGGGCCGCCCGGAGGGCAGGCACGGGTGCGCGGAGACGCGACCAGCAAGGCTAACAGCGGCTGTTCGGGCGCCCCAAATCGCGGCCGGGCCGACGCGCCCGGCTCATCGCTGCCAGCCGCGGCGCTCGGCCAGCCAGTCGTGGAGGACGTCGCGCTGCCACGCCTGGGCGGCGCGCAGGTGCGGCGACGTCGGCGGGACCGGCTGGTCGGCCGAGACCGAGAAGTAGCCCAGGACGAGCGCGAGCGCGACGTCCACGTCGTCAGCGGGTACGACGGACAGCAGGGGGTGCCGGGCGATGTGGGACTCGACGTCGAGCCCGTCCCCGCGCGGCCCGATGAGCAGGAGCAGGGAGTCGAGCCACGCGGCGCCCACGACCGGCCAGTTCCAGTCGCAGAGCACGGCCCGCTCCTCGTCGAGCACCAGGATGTTGTCGTCGCGGACGTCGGTGTGGGCCAGCGTGTCGCCGCCGACCACGTCGGCGTACCGGGCTGCGAGGGCGCCGAGCTCGGCGGCCCGCGGGTGGTCGATGCGCTGCCACAGCCCGGCCCACGAGGCGAGCTCGTCGACCGCGGGGTCGAGGCCGGCCGGGGCGGGAGTGAGCACCTCGGCCGCCTCGACGAGCGCCGCCGAGGCCAGGGCCAGGTCGGCGTCGGTCCACGGCCGGTGCGGCGCCCGGCCGTCGACGTGGTCGATCCCCATCAGGAACCAGTCCGCCACCTCGTCGGTCCACCGCAGCCGCGGGGCCGGCGCTGCCTCCGGGAGCACGCGCAGCTTGCGGGCCTCCTCGCGGTAGGACTCGGCGAAGGTCCGCTGCGCCTTCAGGGACGCGGCCTTGACGAAGTGGCGCGAGCCGTCGGCGCAGGTCAGCACCGACGCGAAGCCGGGGGTGAACCCGCCGCCCTGCGACTCGGCCTCCACGACGGGCCCGCCGAGGTGCCCCTCGACCGCCGCCCGGACGACCGGCGGCAGGTGCGCCCACTCCACGCGTCGCGCGGTCCGGCCGTGGGGGATGCGAGTCGGGAGCACCCGCACATGATGGCGGCCCGGTGCCGGTCGCGCGCCAGGGGGCGGTCTGGATTCACCGAACCCGCGGCGCTTTGGAAGAATGGGCGGATCATGCCGATCTCCGCCCCCAAGCCGGGTCACACCGACCCCGCGATCATCCGCAACTTCTGCATCATCGCGCACATCGACCACGGCAAGTCGACCCTCGCCGACCGGATGCTGCAGCTCACGGGTGTCGTCGACGAGCGTGCGGCGCGGGCGCAGTACCTCGACCGGATGGACATCGAGCGTGAGCGCGGCATCACGATCAAGTCCCAGGCCGTGCGGATGCCGTGGACGGTCACCGAGGGCAACGAGGAGGGCGCCGAGCCCGGCACCTACGTCCTCAACATGATCGACACCCCCGGCCACGTCGACTTCACCTACGAGGTGTCCCGCTCGCTGCAGGCGTGCGAGGCGGCGATCCTGCTCGTCGACGCCGCCCAGGGCATCGAGGCGCAGACCCTGGCGAACCTCTACCTCGCGATGGGTGCGGACCTGCACATCATCCCGGTGCTCAACAAGATCGACCTGCCCAGCGCCGACCCCGACAAGTACGCCGAGGAGCTGGCCGGCATCGTCGGCTGCGACCCCGACGACGTGCTCCGGGTGAGCGCCAAGACGGGCATGGGCGTCGAGAAGGTCCTCAACGAGATCGTCAAGCAGACCCCGGCGCCGGTCGGCGACGCGGACGCCCCGGCGCGCGCGCTGATCTTCGACTCGGTCTACGACACCTACCGCGGTGTGGTCACCTACGTCCGCGTGGTCGACGGCAAGCTCACCCACCGCGACCGGATCAAGATGATGTCGACCAACGCGGTGCACGAGATGCTCGAGGTCGGCGTGATCAGCCCGGAGCCGGTCAAGGCGGGCGAGATCGGCGTCGGCGAGGTCGGCTACCTGATCACCGGCGTGAAGGACGTGCGCCAGTCGCGGGTCGGTGACACCGTCACCGCGCAGCACGGTGGCGCGACCGAGCCGCTCGGCGGCTACCAGCACCCGAACCCGATGGTCTACGCCGGGCTCTACCCGATCGACGGCGACGACTACCCGCTGCTGCGCGAGTCGCTGGAGAAGCTCCAGCTCAACGACGCGGCGCTCACCTTCGAGCCCGAGACCTCCGGCGCCCTCGGCTTCGGCTTCCGGTGCGGCTTCCTCGGCCTGCTCCACATGGAGATCACCCGTGACCGCCTCGAGCGCGAGTTCAACCTCGACCTGATCTCGACCGCCCCCAACGTGGTCTACGAGGTCCACATGGAGGACGGCAAGGTCATCGAGGTGACCAACCCGAGCGAGTACCCCGACGGCAAGGTCGCCGAGGTCCGCGAGCCGGTCGTCAAGGCCACCATCCTCAGCCCCTCCGACTTCATCGGCACGATCATGGAGCTGTGCCAGGAGAAGCGCGGCGCGCTGCAGGGCATGGACTACCTCTCCGCCGACCGCGTCGAGATGCGCTACACGCTGCCGATGGGCGAGATCGTCTTCGACTTCTTCGACCAGCTGAAGTCGCGCACCAAGGGCTACGCGTCCCTCGACTACGAGCGCGCCGGCGACCAGGCGGCCGACCTGGTCAAGGTCGACATCCTGCTCCAGGGCGAGGCCGTCGACGCCTTCTCGGCGATCATCCACAAGGACGCCGCCTACTCGTACGGCGTGATGATGGCCGGCAAGCTCAAGGACCTCATCCCGCGCCAGCAGTTCGAGGTGCCGATCCAGGCGGCGATCGGCTCGCGGGTCATCGCCCGCGAGAACATCCGCGCCATCCGCAAGGACGTCCTCGCCAAGTGCTACGGCGGTGACATCACCCGCAAGCGGAAGCTGCTCGAGAAGCAGAAGGAAGGCAAGAAGCGGATGAAGATGGTCGGCCGCGTCGAGGTGCCCCAGGAGGCCTTCGTCGCCGCGCTGTCCACCTCCGGGCCGGCGGGCGACAAGCCGAAGAAGTGACCGCACCGCTGCCGGCGACGGTGCGCGACCTGCTCGACGAGTGGGAGCTCGCCGACGGTGGTGAGAGCTGGGACGGCGAGCGCTGTGCCGTCGTACCCGTCACCACGGTTGACGGCACGCCGGCGGTCCTCAAGGTGGGGGAGCAGCCCGCCCACGCCCACCTCGCCCTGCAGCACTGGCACGGTCGCGGCGCGGTGCGCCTGCTGCGCGCCGACCCCGGTCGCGGGGCGCTGCTGCTCGAGCGGGCCAGCCGCACCGACCTGCGCGACCACTGGGACGTCGAGGCCTGCGAGGTCGTCGGTGGCCTCTACCGCGAGCTGCACCGGCCCGCGTTCCCGCAGCTGCGGCGCCTCTCCGAGCACGCCGCCGAGGTCGCGGCGGCGCTCGCTGCGCTCCCGCGAGACGTCCCGCTGCCACCGCGGCTGGTGCAGCAGGCGCGCCACCTCGCCGGACGCTTCGCTGCCGACCCGGACACCGACGGCACCGTGGTCCACACCGACCTCCACTACGGCACGGTGCTGGCGGCGGAGCGCGCACCGTGGCTCGCGACCAGCCCGCGGCCGCTCAACGGCGACCCGCACGTCGAGGTGGCGCCCCTGCTCTGGCACCGGTACGACGAGCTCGCGGGCCGGGTGCGCGACGGGCTCCGCGCCCGCTTCCACGCCGCCGTGGACGCCGCCGGGCTCGACGAGCACCGGGCGCGGGACTGGGTCGTGGTGCGGGCGGTGGACCTGGCCCGGCACCGGCTCGGGACGGACGCGGTGACGCGCCTGGTGACCATTGCGAAGGCGGTCCAGGACTGATCGGGGGAGAATGCCTCCCGTGACAGCGCGCCTCCTGACCGTCAGCGTCGGCCAGCCCCGGGAGCGGGACTGGGCCGGCATCGGCCGTACCTCCATCGACAAGCGTCCCGTGACCGGCCCGGTCCGGGTGCACGAGCTCGGCGTCGAGGGCGACCGGGTCTCCGACACCCGCCACCACGGAGGTCGTGACCAGGCGGTCTACGCCTACGCCCGGGAGGACCTCGACTTCTGGGAGGAGCAGCTCGACCGCTCCATCCGGGACGGTCACTTCGGGGAGAACCTCACGACCGAGGGCATCGACCTCAACGCCCTCGAGGTCGGCACGCGGCTGCGGATCGGCGACGAGGTGGACGGGGTGCTGCTCGAGGCCATCTCGGTGCGGATCCCCTGCAACGACTTCAAGTGCTGGATGGGGGAGTCCGGCTACGAGACCCGGGCCTGGGTCAGGAGGTTCACCGCCGAGGCGCGGCCCGGACCGTACTTCCGCGTGCTCCAGCCCGGCACGATCGAGGCCGGCGCCCCTGTCGAGGTCGTCTACTGGCCGGGCCACGGCGTGACCATCCGCGACATGTTCGTCGCGCTGACGACGGACCGCAGCCGGCTGCCCGACCTGCAGGTGGTCGAGGGCCTGCCGGCGAAGGTTCAGGAGAAGGTTGACATTTGTGTCCGTCAGATGGCGGGGACGCTACCCTCGGACGACTGAGTGGCCTAGGTTACTCACCAGTTACGCCGGCTCACGAGCATGCAGGAGCGACATGCCCATCAACCACGACACGACTTTCATGGACACCATGCCCCAGAACTGTGCGATCCAGTTCTGGGACCGGGTCGAGACGAGCGGCAGCCGTGAAGCCTTCCGCTACCCGGAGGGCGACGCCTGGCGGTCCATCACCTGGCGGGAGACCGCCCAGCAGGTCAGCAGCTTCGCGGGAGGCCTCCTCGCCCTCGGGCTGGCGCCGGAGGACCGCGTCGCCATCGCCTCCGCCACGCGCTACGAGTGGATCTTCGCCGACCTGGCCATCCTGTGTGCCGGTGGCGCCACCACGACGGTGTACCCCACGACGGGCGGGCCGGACACGGCGTACATCATCGGCGACTCGGGCAGCCGCTTCGTGTTCGCCGAGGACGAGACCCAGGTCGAGAAGCTGCGGGCCCACCGCGACGAGCTCCCTGCGGTCGAGAAGGTCATCGTCTTCGAGGCGTCCGCGGCCGACGGCGACTGGGTGATCTCGCTGGCCGACCTCGCCGCGCTGGGTGACACCTACCTCGCCGAGCACGAGGGCGTCCTGCAGGAGCTGGCGAACGGCATCAAGCCCGACCAGCTGGCGACCCTGATCTACACCTCCGGCACCACCGGCAAGCCGAAGGGCGTGCGCACCCTGCACCGCGGCTGGGTCTTCGAGGGCGAGGCCATCAAGGCCCAGAACATCCTCGACGAGACCGACCTGCAGTTCCTCTGGCTGCCGATGGCCCACGCCTTCGGCAAGGTGCTGCTCTCCACCCAGCTCGCCTGCGGCTTCGCCACGGCGATCGACGGCCGCGTCGAGAAGATCGTCGACAACCTGGGCGTCGTGAAGCCGACCTTCATGGGTGCCGCGCCGCGCATCTTCGAGAAGGCCTACGCCCGCATCGTCACGATGCAGGCGGCCGAGGGCGGCCTCAAGGAGAAGATCTTCAACCGGGCCTTCGAGGTCGGCCGGAAGGTCGACGAGCTGAAGATGGCCGGCAAGCCGGTCCCGTTCCTGCTGAACCTGCAGCACGGCCTGTTCGACAAGCTCGTCTTCTCCAAGGTGCGCGAGCGCTTCGGCGGCCGGGTCCGCTTCTTCATCTCCGGCTCCGCGGCCCTCAACGCCGAGATCGCCACGTGGTTCCACGCCGCGGGCATCCTCATCCTCGAGGGCTACGGCATGACGGAGAACTCCGCGGGCGCCACCGTCAACCACCCCGACGGCTACAAGATCGGCACCGTCGGCCAGCCCTTCCCGGGCACCGAGGTCCGCATCGCCGAGAACGGCGAGGTCCAGCTCCGCGGCCCGCACATCATGGCCGGCTACCACAACCGCCCCGAGGCCACGGCCGAGGCGATCACCGAGGACGGCTGGCTGCGCACGGGCGACAAGGGCGAGCTCGACGAGGACGGTTACCTCACGATCACCGGCCGCATCAAGGAGCTCTTCAAGACCTCGGGCGGCAAGTACATCGCCCCGCCGGCCATCGAGGCGAAGTTCAAGGCGATCTGCCCGCTGGTCAGCCAGTTCATGGTCTTCGGCGCCGAGCGCAACTTCGTCTCCGCGCTGATCACCCTGGACCCCGACGCCATCGCCGGCTGGGCCGCCGAGAACGGCAAGGAGGGCCTCTCCTACACCGAGCTCGTCAACGACCCCGCGGTGCAGGCGATGGTGGGCGAGTACGTCGACCAGCTCAACGCCCAGCTCAACCGCTGGGAGACGATCAAGAAGTGGAAGCTCCTCGACCACGACCTCAGCATCGAGTCGGGC
The DNA here is from genome assembly GCF_007829375.1 of Nocardioides sp. J9. NCBI lineage: Bacteria > Bacillati > Actinomycetota > Actinomycetes > Propionibacteriales > Nocardioidaceae > Nocardioides > Nocardioides sp. J9. The sequence goes on from NZ_VLJQ01000061.1 coordinate 53,271, forward strand.
GAGCTCACCCCGTCGCTGAAGGTGAAGCGCAACGTCGTGGAGGACAACAACAAGGAGCTCATCGAGAGCTTCTACGGCTGAGCCGGACGCACCGTCCCTGACGGTCCCGGTGGAGGGGCTGTCCGTCGCCAGCACGGCGAACGGGCAGCCCCCTGCCCGTCCCCACCCCTCGAGGTCCGGGAAGGCCCGACCTCCTGAGAGGATGGCCGGGTGCCGTCCGCATTGCCCGAGGGGGACCCCGCCCCGTCCGACGGGTCGCTGCCGGAGCAGGCGCTCGCCGCGCTGGGCGACGACCCGTTCGGGTTCTACGTCCACGTGCCCTTCTGCCGCGTGCGGTGCGSCTACTGCGACTTCAACACCTACACCGCCGAGGAGCTCGGTCCCGGCGTCTCCCGGGCGTCGTACGTCGACCAGGTGGTCGCCGAGGTCCGGCTGGCCCGGCGCGTGCTCGGTGACCGGGAGCGCCCGGTCGACACCGTCTTCCTCGGCGGCGGCMCCCCGACGCTGCTGCCTGCGGCCGACCTCGGCCGGCTGCTGCGTGCCATCGACGACGAGTTCGGCCTGGCCCCCGGGGCCGAGGTCACCACGGAGGCCAACCCCGACAGCGTCGACGAGGCCTACCTCGCCGAGCTCCGCGCGGCCGGCTACACCCGGGTGTCGTTCGGCATGCAGTCCGCCGTCCCGTCGGTGCTCGCCGTGCTCGACCGCACCCACGACCCGCTGCGGGTGCCGGGCGTGGTGGCCGCGGCACGTGCCGCCGGCTTCGACCAGGTCAGCCTGGACCTGATCTACGGCACCCCGGGGGAGAGCGCGGAGGACTGGGCGACCACCCTCGAGGCCGCGCTGGCCTGCGCCCCCGACCACGTCTCGGCGTACTCGCTCATCGTGGAGGACGGCACTGCGCTGGCGCGCCGGGTCCGCCGCGGCGAGCTGCCGATGCCCGATGACGACGACCTCGCCGACAAGTACGTCCAGGGCGACGAGCGGCTCGCCGCCGCCGGGCTGGGGTGGTACGAGGTCTCCAACTGGGCGCGCGACGACGCGGCCCGCTGCCGGCACAACCTCGGCTACTGGGCCGGCGCCGGCTGGTGGGGGATCGGGCCCGGGGCGCACTCGCACCTCGGGGGCGTGCGCTGGTGGAACGTCAAGCACCCCGCGGCGTACGCCGCCCGGCTGGCCGCCGGCGACAGCCCGGCCCACGCTCGGGAGGTCCTCGACGAGGAGACCCGGCGGGTCGAGCGCGTGCTGCTGGAGCTGCGGCTGCGCGAGGGGCTCGACCCGGCGCTGCTCGACGACGCCGGGCGCGGCGAGCTGCCCGGCCTGGTCGACGAGGGCCTGGTCGAGCCGGCCGCGCTGGCCGCCGGCCGGGTGGTGCTGACCCGGCGCGGGCGGCTGCTCGCGGACGGGGTCGTGCACCGCCTGCTCGGCTGAGCGCCGCCCGGCCTAGGCTCAGGCCCATGGTCGACTTCACCAAGCGCCCGGATCCGGAGGAGGAGCCCCGCCCGGACTCCTCGGCGCAGGGCCCGCAGAACCCGTACCAGCCCACGCCTCCGCCGTACCCGCCCTACGGTGCGCCGGCTCCCGGCTACGGCTACGGGCACTCGCCCGCGGCGCCGTGGGGCGTCGACCCGCTCAGCGGCCTGCCCTACTCCGACAAGCAGAAGGTCGTCGCCGGGGTGCTGCAGATCCTGCTGCCCTTCGGCATCGGGCGCTTCTACACCGGGCACACCGGCCTCGCGGTCGCGCAGCTGCTGGTCTGCCTGCTCACCTGCGGCATCGGCGGGCTCTGGTCGATGATCGACGGGATCATCCTGCTCGTCGGCAACCCGCGCGACGTCGGGGGACGACCGCTGCGCTGAGGGGCTCCCGGACCCGCCTCCACATCATTGGAGATTAACTCTAGTGATACAGTAGGAATACGTGCCGAAGGACGGCTCGCCCGAAGGAGGCTTCGAATGGGTCCCGTGATCGGCTACGTGCCGGGTGCCTTCGACCTGTTCCACGTGGGACACCTCAACGCGCTGCGCCAGGCGCGGCAGTGGTGCGACGTCCTCGTCGCCGGCGTGGTCGCCGACGAGGTGTGCGTGGAGACGAAGGGCGTGCTGCCGACCGTCCCGCTCGCGGAGCGGCTGGAGATCGTCGAGGCCATCGGCATCGTCGACGCCGTCTACGCCGAGGCGACGCCGAGCAAGGTGGACTCGTGGCGCGACGTGGGCTTCCACCGGATCTTCAAGGGTGACGACTGGCGCGACACCGCCAAGGGGCGACGACTCGAGGAGGAGATGGCCCGTCTCGGCGTCGAGGTGACCTACTTCCCCTACACGCTGCAGACCTCCTCGACCGCCCTGCGCAAGGCGCTGGCGCACCGCGGAGCGTCATGAGCGCCGCCGTCTCCGACGACGGCATCCTCCTCCCGGCCGCCTCGCGGCCCTTCCTGGTCGAGATCGACGGTCACTACGTGTGGTCGACGACGCCGGACCGCGACGGCGAGCGCCGGGGCAGGGGAGTGCTGGTGCCGTGGCCCGGCGTGCTGCGTCCCTACCTCTCCGGCCGCGGTCGGGTGCGGGTCACCGACGCCACCGGCACCGAGGTGCTGTATGACGCGGAGGTCGGCCTCGGCTCCGGCGAGGGTCGCCTCGCGGTCGTCGACCGTGCGGGGCACCGGCTCAGCGTCGACAAGGTCGGCCACCTCACCCGCTCCTTCGCGGCGACCGGTGAGGAGGTGCGCGAGGAGATCCTCGCCGGCACCCGCCGCGCGATCGACGACCTGCGCGAGCACGCCGGGGTCGCGGCCTACCTGAACTACGGCGCGCTGCTCGGGGCGGTCCGGGAGGGACGGATGCTCGCCCACGACTCCGACACCGACCTGTGCTACCTCTCCGACCACACCTCGCCGGCCGACATCATCGCCGAGTCGTACCGGATCACCCGGGCGATGCGCGAGCGTGGCTGGAACCTGCTGCGCATGTCGGGCGGTGACATCAAGCTGCTGCTGCCGCTCTCCGACGGGCGGCAGTGCCACATCGACGTGTTCGTGGCGTTCCACGTCGGCGACACCTTCTACCAGCTCGGCAACCGCAGCGGGTCGCTCCCGCGCAGCGCCATCGAGCCGTTCTCCACCATCGAGGTGCACGGCCACCAGTTCCCGGCCCCCCGCGACCCCGAACGGATGCTGGCCTTCCTCTACGGCCCGCGCTGGCGCACCCCCGACCCGTCGTTCCGGTACGCCGACCCGCCGGCCGGCGTACGCCGCCTGGACGGGTGGCTGCGCGGCTTCCGCACCGAGATGGGCCTGTGGACCGGCTTCCTCAGCGGCCCGGACGTCCGGGAGGTGCCGGCCGGCCCGTCGCCGTTCGCGCGCTGGGTGGGGCACCATCTCGGGCGGCCGGGCCCGGACTCGCCTGGCGTCGTCGACCTCGGCAGCGGCACCGGCAGCGACGCGCTCTGGTTCGCCCGGCGCGGCCACCGCACGCTCGCCGTCGACCACTCCCGGCGCAGCCTGACCATGGTCCGCGGCCGCGCCCGCCGGCGCGGGGTCGACGTCGAGGTCGACCAGCTGATTCTCGGCGAGCTCCGCTCGACGCTCCTGCTCGGGACGCGGCTCGCCCGCGACCCGCACCACCTCTGCGCCCGACACCTGGTGGGGTGCCTCGACGACGCTGCGCTCGACCAGCTGTGGCGGCTGTGCCGGATGGCACTGCGGCCGGGCGGCGGCCGGCTCTTCCTCGAGCTGCAGGCCGCCCACGACGGCCCGGACGGCGCCCCCGGGACGCCGGTCAGCCCCGAGGGCCTGGTCCGCCGCGTCGACCCCGGGGCCGTCCGCGCCGCGATCGAGGACGCCGGCGGCGTCGTCGAGGAGCTGGTCGTCGAGCCCGGCGAGGACATGCTCGGCCGCCCCGACCCCGCCGTCTGCCGGATCCGGGCCCACTGGCCCGCCCCCGCCCTTACTCCTGAGGAGGACCGATGAGTAGCCCTGTGTCAACGTCAGGCCGCTTCGACACCGCTGAGCAGTGCCTGGAGGGCGCCGTGCTGGTGGGGGTCGTAGGCGGTCTGGTTCTGCCAGCATCGCCAGATCACGCCGAGCCAGGCGCGGGCCAGGATGCGGGTGGCGTGGGGGTGGTCCTTGCCGCGGGCGAGGGCGTCGTTGTAGATCTTCGCGGCCCAGGGGTTGGCTCGGCGGGA